>JAEYRT010000167.1 GCA_023435325.1 Pseudomonadota bacterium
GGCCAAGCCGGATGCAAAATGGGGTGAGACGCCGTGTGCTTTCCTGGAGATCAAGCCCGGTGCGCAGGTGACAGAGCACGACATCATTGCCCACTGCAAGCAACACCTGGCGGGCTATAAAGTGCCGCGTGCCGTGGTGTTTGGTGAATTACCCAAGACCAGTACAGGCAAGATTCGGAAGTTCGAACTCCGCAAGCAAGTGGCCACAATCACTGCATAACCACCTGGGCTGCAGTAAAAATAGCAAGCAGCGCTTGATGAAAAAGGGTTTCAGATAGTTTTATATCTGAAACTCTTGTTAATCATACGTTGATAGCTATGAAAACATGAAGCCTAGATACAGCTTCAAGCCTGTGCCCGGGCTTGCAGCGTGCTTGCTGCAGGCTGCTGCGCCCAGGCGGCAACGCCTTGTACGACGTCACCGATAACCAACACGCTGGGGCTGGCCAGATTTTCCGCATGCAGCGTGGCAGCCAGCTCTGCCAGTGTGGTGACAGCGTGGCGTTGCCGGGGCAGGCTCACGTTCTGGATGATGGCTGCAGAGGTAGAGGCGGGCAGGCCGCCGGCCTGCAGCTCGGTCATGATGTGTTCAACGGAACTCACGCCCATGTAGATCACCAGCGTCAGCTTGGCAGCATGCGCCGTGGCTGCCAGTGCACGCCAGTCGGTCCCGGCGTCACCGGGCTTGGCATGGCCAGTGATGAACACCACACCATGCGCATGTTCGCGGTGGGTCAGTGGCGCACCCAGGCTGGTCAGTCCTGCCAGACCCGCAGTGATGCCATTGATGACTTGTACCTCAATGCCAGCTGCGCGCAGGTGCTCCACTTCTTCACCGCCGCGGCCAAAGATGAAGGGGTCACCTCCCTTGAGGCGTACCACGTGCTCGCCTTTGCGTGCTTCGGCTTCCATGAGTTTTTCGATGAAGGCCTGGGGCGTGCTCTTGCAGCCTCCGCGCTTGCCCACATGGATGATGCGTGCACTGGGTGCAGCAAAGTCCACGATCTCGCTGGAAACCAGGTCGTCAACCAGTAGCACGGTGGCGCTCTGGATGGCTTTCAGGGCCTTGATGGTGAGCAACTCCGGGTCGCCGGGGCCGGCTCCGACCAAGGTGCAGGTGCCGAGGGAGGGGAGGGTGCTGGCGTTCATGCTTGCACTCCTTGTGCAGACAGTTGGCGATGCAGGTGCACAATGGTTTGCACCTGGGTGGCGATGGAAGCGGGAACGGGGCGCTGGCCGTCCAGCACTTCCTGTGTGAAAGCCGCTGTGGCGCTTGCATCCAGGCCCTGTGGCAACTCAGGCACAGCTGCGACGCTGCCGGTTTGCGGCTCGATGGTGCTGACGATCTGGCCGTTCAGCACGCCACGCATGGCGGGCAAGCGACGTGGATCGGCCACAGGTTCACCTTCCATGCCGCGCAGCAGCAGGGCGTGCGTGCCGGCTTCGGCATGCGTGGCCGCCATGCTGATGCTGTATTCCGGGTGCGTGTAGCAGCCCACCACCAGCGCAGGTGTGTCGCTGGCGGCCAGCGGGTTGAAGTGCTTGACCAGGCTGTGTGCAGGATTGCGCAGGCCAATCGCGGCACGTGCATCCAGCAAGTCGGCCAGACCTGCATGCAGCTGACGGGTGTGCAAATGCACCAGTTCGCCCGCCTGTGGAATGCGCAAGCTGCTCGCCGCCGGATGGCCCATGTGCTCCAGCACTGCTGCGGCTGTGATGCGGTGTTCCTCGGTGGTGCAGCCGTGCAGCAGCACGGGCAGGTTTTCCCGCGCCAGCAGCAAGGCCAGCAAGGGCGTGAGCACCGGCAAGCGGCGTGCGCCGTTGTAGCTGGGGAGCACGATCACGGGCGTGGCCGATGCAGGCAGCTGTGGCATGCGTGCTTGCACGGCATCCATGAAGCCTGCCATTTCCTGTGCGGTTTCGCCCTTGATGCGCATGGCCACGCAAAACGCGCCAACCTGCAAGGGCTGGGCCTGGCCATCCAGCAGCCAGCCCATCAGCTGCGCAGCTTGCGCACGCGTCAAAGACCGCGCTCCGTCCTTGCCGCGGCCAATTTCCTTGATGTACTGCTGCATGCCCATGGTGTGCATCCGTGAGGTTTTTAAAATGAATAAGCGTATTTTCTATGGTTTTATATATCTATTGGTCATATAGAAATATTGAACCCCATCGGGCATGCACTGCTTTCTGGCAATCCTGTCAGGCAGCTGCTCAAAAAATGTCAAAACCTGCATCGGGGCACGGAAAAGTCGCTGCATGACGGCATACTTTCTACGTTGCCTGCATACCCGCAGGTTGGTTATCAATATTCGTGCCTGTTTGAGGACAGGCCGCAAGCAAGGAGTCCGTATGAACCAGCAACCCCCTCTGGTACAGGAATTGTTCAACCAGCTGCAAGGCGCCCCCATGCAGCAAATGGCCCAGCAGCTGGGCGCTAATCAGCAGCAAATCCAGTCTGCCGTGGGTGCTGCCCTGCCGCTGCTGCTGGGTGCTCTTGGCAAGAATGCAGCCCAACCTCAGGGTGCGGCCGATCTGTTCAATGCCTTGCAGCGTGACCATGCTCAGGCCCTGCCGCAAGGGCTTGGAGGACTGGGTGGTTTGCTGGGCTCCATCTTGGGCGGCGGCCAAAGTGCTGCAGCCACCCAGCCCTCGCTGGGAGACGGGGCTGCCATCCTGGGCCACATCTTTGGCAACAACCGCCAGAAAGCGGAAGCGGGTTTGGGGCAGGCCACAGGCTTGGGCAATAACGCCGGCCAGCTGCTGGCCATGCTGGCACCCATCGTGATGGCTTTCCTGGCCAACCGTGTCAAGGCGGGGCAAATGGATGCCGGCACCCTGGGGCAGACGCTGGAGCACGAGCGTGCCCAGGTGCAGCAACAAGGTGGTCTGGGCGGTGGCTTGCTGGGCAGCCTGCTGGATCAAAATGGCGATGGCAAGCTGGATGTGGGTGATCTGTTCAAGCTGGGCAGCAGCTTCCTGAGCAATCGTCGCTGAGTGTTGCCCCATCCGTGCACGGCACAAGCACCTTCGGGTGCTTTTTTCTTGCCCGGGCAGCAAGGCCATTGCTGGTGCAACCGGCTTGGGCAGCGCTGCAGTTCTACACTTGCAGGCTATGAGTCAGCTGATCTTGGGTATTGAATCTTCATGTGATGAAACCGGCGTGGCCTTGGTGCAAATGCCGCAGGACGGCAGCGTGCCGACACTGCTTTCGCACGCATTGCACAGCCAAATTGACATGCACCGAGCCTATGGTGGCGTGGTGCCTGAGCTGGCCAGTCGTGACCACATTCGCCGTGTGCTGCCCCTGACCCAGCAGGTCATGAACGAGAGTGGCAAGACATTGCAGGACATTGATGTGGTGGCTTTCACGCGCGGTCCCGGATTGGCTGGCGCCTTGCTGGTGGGTGCTGGCGTGGCGTGTGCGCTGGGGGCTGCGCTGGACAAGCCGGTGCTGGGTGTGCATCACCTGGAAGGGCATTTGCTCTCGCCTTTCCTGAGCGAAGACCCACCCGAATTCCCTTTCATCGCCTTGCTGGTTTCGGGAGGCCACACCCAGCTCATGCGTGTAGATGGCGTGGGGCGCTATGAAATTCTGGGTGAAACCATTGATGACGCCGCGGGCGAAGCTTTCGACAAATCTGCCAAAGTCATGGGACTGCCGTACCCCGGCGGTCCGGTGCTGTCCAAACTGGCGGACGAGGGTGACCCCGAAGCCTTCAAGCTGCCGCGTCCCCTGCTGCACAGCGGCGATCTGGATTTCTCATTTGCAGGGCTGAAGACCGCTGTACTCACACAGGCCAAAAAGCTGGGCGATGACCTGCCAGCCCGCAAAGCCGATCTGGCAGCCAGCGCGCAGGCAGCCATTGTGGAAGTGCTGGTCAAGAAAACCATCAACGCCCTGAAGCAGACCGGCATGAATCGCGTGGTGGTGGCAGGTGGTGTGGGTGCCAACAAAAAGCTGCGTGAGCAGCTCAACCACGAATGCGCCAAACGCAAGATCCGCGTGCATTACCCCGAGCTGCATTTGTGCACCGACAACGGCGCCATGATCGCCATGGCTGCGGCCATGCGCATTCAGGCGGGCCAGCAGACGCCCGATAAAACCTATGCCTTTGATGTGAAGCCGCGCTGGCCGCTGGACGCGATCGTCGAAGCTGCGTAATTTGCACCCACGTGCGCAGGTGGTCATGCCCTCTTCACAGAGGGCATTTTTGTTGCCGGCATGCGCGCTGCCGGACCGGCTTTACCAAAGCTTCACATGACTTTTGCCCTGGCCCTACACAGGCTCTGCACAATCCTGGGTAGAAACAAGCCCGATGCCCCATATTCCTTTCAGCATGCAGAACAAGCACAACATCCATTCCTGCAGTCCTCGACCACGCACCTGGGCGCTCCCTGTCGCGCTGGCCTGTGCGGCGTTCCTGACTGCCTGCAGCCATACTTCGCAATTTGCTGGCCAGAGCCAAGCCGTGGCGGTACCCGCTGCCTGGGTCAACACCGCGGCGCAGCCCCGGCAACAAGCACCTGAGGATTTGAGCCGCTGGTGGCAACGCTTTGGCGATGCGCAAATGACCGGGTTGATCGAGCAAGCCCTGCAGGCCAATCCGTCAGTACAGTCCGCTGAGGCCGCCTTGCGACAGGCACGTGCACAACTGGATGTGCAAGAGGCGGGTTTGCTGCCCAGCATTGGCAGCAGCGCAGGTGCTTCCCGCAGCCAGCAAGGCAACAACGATGCCAGCAACCGCTACAACGCGGGCATTGATGCCAGCTGGGAGCCTGACTGGTGGGGTCGCAAAGGCAACGCCGTCAAGGCAGGGGAAGCCAATGTCGCGGCTGCAGTGGCCACTTTGGAAGGTGCGCATGTCTCGCTGGCAGCCGAGGTGGCGCAAAACTATATTGAGCTGCGCAGCCTGCAAAACCGCTTGCGCATTGCGCAGGAGAATCTGGCGATTCAGCGCGAGAACCAGCAAATCACCGAGTGGCGCGTGCAGGCTGGCTTGGCCACTTCCTTGGATTCGGAACAAGCGCGCGCCTCTACAGCACAAACCGCCGCGCAAATTCCGGCACTGCAATCTTCCATGGCGCAGATGCGCCATGCATTGGCTATTTTGACCGGGCAAGCACCTGCCGCCTTGGAATCGGCGCTGGGCACCGCCCGTGCTTTGCCTGTCGCGCCTGAAAGCCTGGCCATGACGCTGCCTGCCGATACCTTGCGCCAACGGCCCGATATTCGTGTGCAGGAGCAAAGGGTGGTGGCGGCGCTTGCCAACCTGTCCTCGCAAGAGCGGGCCAATTTCCCGAGCTTGCGTTTGAATGGTTCTTTAGGTCTGAGCGCGCTCACCATCGGTGCATTGACCAATGGCGCCTCCGTGGCCGCCAGCATTGCAGCGAGCTTGTCTGCCCCGCTGTTCGATGGTGGTGTCAACCGTGCGCAGATCCGAGCCCAGCAGGCCGCGGTGGAGCAGGCCCGCATCAGCTACCGCTCTGCAGTGCTGACGGCCTTGAAAGAGGTGGAAGACGCCCTGGTGCAATTGCAAAGCGACAAAGAACGTCTGGCGCAATTGCTGATCGCCGAAGAAGCCGCACGCAATGCGCAGCTCCTGGCCAACCAGCGTTACAGCAGTGGTCTGGTGGACTTCCAGACCGTGCTGGATACCCAACGCACCTTGTTGTCTGCCCAAGACAGCGTGGCCAATACACAAGCAGCCATCAGCACAGACTATGTGCGCTTGTACAAGGCGCTGGGTGGTGGCTGGCAGCCATTGGACGTGGAGGGTCAACCCATTGCCGCCCGTACCACCAACGAATAAGAAATGATCGGAAGATTCCATGACCAAGAAAAACACGACCAGCAGTCCCAAGGAAGTACAAGCGTTGTTGGGGGATGGCTTGAGCCGCCGTTGGTGGCAAAGCCCCACCGTGTGGATTGGCGCCGTCACGGTGGCTGCAGCGATAGGGGGCTATCTGTACTGGCAAAGCCAGCAGGCGGCCAATGCCAAGCCGGTGTACGTCACCCAGGATGTCCAGCGCGGCAATCTGTCCCTCACGGTTTCTGCCAACGGGACGCTGCAACCTACGCGCACGGTCAATATTGGCTCGGAGTTGTCGGGCACGGTGCGCAACGTGCTGGTGGATGTGAACGACACCGTGAAAAAAGGGCAGGTGCTGGTGGAGCTGGACACCGACAAGCTGCAAGCGCAGCTCAGCCGCTCCAAGGCATCGGTGGCATCGGCCCAGGCGCGCTTGCAGCAAGCGCAGGCTTCGCTCAAGGAAGCGCGTTCCAGCTTCGCGCGACTGGAAGAAGTGCACCGCATTTCAGGGGGCAAGGTGCCATCGGCGGCTGAAATGGATTCGGGCCGGGCTTCCGTCGAACGTGCGCAGGCCGAAGCAGCCGCAGCACGCGCCTCGGTGGAAGATGCAAGAGCGGCTTTGAAGACCGATGAAACCAATTTGTCCAAGGCAGCGGTGAAGTCCCCCATTGATGGCGTGATCCTGACCCGCTCGGTAGATCCCGGCAATGCCGTGGCGGCTTCGCTGCAGGCCGTGACCTTGTTTACGGTGGCCGAAGACCTCAAGCAACTGCGCCTGGAAGTCTCGGTCGATGAGGCCGACATCGGCCAGGTGAAGGAAGGCCAGCGCGCCAGCTTTACGGTCAGCGCCCATCCTTCGCGCACCTACCCAGCCAAGGTCACGCGGGTGGACTACGGCTCCACCAAGACTGACAACGTGGTGACCTATCTGGCGCGTTTGGAAGTGCGCAATGATGATCTGTCGCTGCGCCCCGGCATGACCGCATCGGCCACCATTCGTTCCAACGAACGTTCGGACGTGATGCTGGTGCCCAACGCCGCCTTGCGCTTTACGCCGGTAGGCATGCAGGCGCCTGCAGTGCCCGGTGCGCAAACCGGCCCCGCAGCAGGCGGTGCAGCTGGTGAGCGCGGCCCGCGTCCCCAGGGGGCTGGTGGTGCAAGCCAAGGTGGCGGCGGCATCATGGGCCAGCTCATGCCCCAGCGCATGCGCGGCAGTCGCAGCGCAGGCGGCAGCGAAGCATTGGGTGCAGGCCAGACCCGCTACGTGTGGGTGCTGGAAAACGATGCGCCTGTGGCGGTGCAGGTCAAGACAGGTATCAGCGATGGTCGCATGACGGAAGTGGAAAGCGAAAAGCTGGTGGAAGGCGCCAAGGTCATTACCGATCAGCGCAGTGGAGCAGCGCGATGACGGTGCACACCATGCATGACAGCGGCGGTGTGCCGCTGATTCGACTGCGCAACATCGTCAAGGTCTATGGCGAAGGCGGCTTGGCTTTCAAGGCCCTCAAAGGCTTTGATCTGGATATCGAGCAGGGTGACTTCGTTGCCATCATGGGACCCAGCGGTTCGGGTAAATCCACCGCCATGAATACGCTGGGCTGTCTGGACAGACCGACTTCCGGTGAATACCTGTTCAAAGGCGTGCATGTGGAAGGCCTGGACCGCGATGAGCGTGCCCGGCTGCGCAGACGCTATTTTGGCTTTGTGTTCCAGGGCTTTCACTTGCTGCCACGCACCACTGCGCAAGAGAACGTGGAGCTGCCTTTGCTGTATCGCGGCGAAACTGCCCAGCAACGCAAGGAAGCAGCGGCTAAGGCCTTGGAAGCGGTGGGCCTGAAAGGCTGGGAGCACCACACACCCGCAGAGCTTTCGGGTGGCCAGCAACAGCGCGTAGCGATTGCACGTGCGATTGTGAGCAACCCTACGGTGCTGCTGGCGGACGAACCCACCGGCAATCTGGACACGCAGCGCAGCGAAGAAATCATGGAGCTGCTGTGGAAGCTCAATCACGAGCAAGGCATTACGGTGCTCATGGTCACGCACGAGCCGGAAATGGCGGCCTATGCACGCCGCCTGGTGCGTTTCAAAGACGGCTTGCTGGACGCCGATGTGCGCAATGAGCCATTGGTGCTGCGCCGGGAAGCGGAGCAGGCAGCCGCAGCTTCCAGCGGCATCCAAGGGGAGGATGCCTGATGTTTTTCAACACCATTTTGCTGGCGCTGCGCTCCATTCGCCGCAATCTGCTGCGCTCTTTCCTGACCATCCTGGGCATTGTGATTGGCGTGAGTGCCGTGATCACCATGGTCACGCTGGGCAATGGCGCCACGCTGGCGGTGCAGTCGCAAATCCAGGGGCTGGGTACCAACCTGCTGCAAATTCGTGCAGGCATGCGCATGGGGCCGGGAGCCGCACCTGCGCCAGCGTTCAAAGACACGGATGCAGATGCCATTGCGGCCCAGATCGGCGGTATTGCTGCCGTGGCGGCAGAAGCCCGCGCCAGCACCACGCTGGTGGCGGAGGGGCGCAACTGGTCGTCCAGTGTGATCGGGAGCACCAACGACTGGCTGCAGACCGGCAACTGGAAGCTGGCCCAGGGCCGCGAATTCTCCGACGAAGAAGAACGTGCCGGAGCGTCGGTGTGCATCATTGGCGCGACGCTGCACCGTGAGCTGTATGGCAACTCATCGGATGTGCTGGGCCGGGAGATGCGTGTGAAAGCCTTCTCCTGCAACATCATTGGAGTGCTGGAATCCAAAGGCCAGGGCGCATTCGGCAACGACCAGGACGACATGGTGCTCATTCCGCTCAAAACCCTGCAGCGCCGCGTGACGGGCAACACCCGCGTCAACACGCTGCTGGTGTCGATGGCGGACGACAGCGACCCCGAACGCGTGAAGACCAGCCTGCGTGATTTGCTGCGTGAGCTGCGCAAACTGGCCCCTGCGGACGAAGACAACTTCAACGTGCTGGACACCAAACAGCTGGCCGACACCATGGCGGGCACGACCAAGGTGATGACCACTTTGCTCGGTGCTGTGGCTGCGGTGAGTTTGCTGGTGGGCGGCATCGGCATCATGAACATCATGCTGGTGAGCGTGACCGAGCGCACGCGCGAAATCGGTCTGCGCCTGGCGATTGGGGCACTGGAACGTGAGGTGCTGCTGCAATTCCTGATAGAAGCCGTGGTGCTGGCGGCGCTGGGTGGCCTGATCGGCATCGGGATTGCCGCTGTCGCGTCGGTGGCGCTGGCGCAGGTCATGCAGGTGCCATTCGTGTTCAATCCGATGGTGAACATCCTGTCCTTTGTGTTCTCTGCGGCCATCGGTGTGGTGTTTGGCTACTTCCCCGCCCGCCGTGCGGCCCGGCTGGACCCCATTGAGGCACTGCGCCACGAATGATTCGATCCATGTAAAAAAAGCCGGAGGCTCGCAAGAGCACTCCGGCTTTTTTCATGGATTGCCAGCGCGAATCAGCGTGACAGCTTGTGCCGTACGGCAAAACCGTAGGCCAGGCCAACGACTGCCGCGGTGGCGGAAGCGCCCAGAATCCCCAGCTTTG
The DNA here is from genome assembly GCA_023435325.1 of Pseudomonadota bacterium. Lineage (GTDB taxonomy): Bacteria > Pseudomonadota > Gammaproteobacteria > Burkholderiales > Burkholderiaceae_C > Comamonas. The sequence goes on from JAEYRT010000167.1 coordinate 9,369, forward strand.
CGGCACCCAGCAAGGCCGGATCTGTAAAGGCCAGGCCGGCCACAAAGATGGCCATGGTAAAGCC
>JAEYRT010000281.1 GCA_023435325.1 Pseudomonadota bacterium
AATATATTCACCCCATTCAAAGATGGCGATAAACGCATAGGCTTAGAAGGAGGTCTTGGTTTAGGCTTATATATAGCTCAGCAAATCGCTAAAGCACATGGTGGTGAAATAAAAGCTTCTTCAAAAAATGGAACAACCACTTTTAATATAATAATGCCAAGAAAAACAAAAAATGAAATAATTAAAAATATTTATTAAATATTCTCTCTATTCAAAGAATGTTTTTCAATCTTCTCCAATATTGCTTCCAGATCTTCAATCTCAAAAGGTTTAAGCAATGAATGAACATTCTTTCCCCAGTCTTTGGGGTAGTTTCCTAATTCATAACCGGAACAGAGAATAACATTTCTTTCTGGATTCTCTTTCAGTAAAAATTTAGCAAATTCAACCCCAGACATCCCTGGCAAACTGATATCGGTCATCACAACATCAAATTTTTTATTTTTATCTAAATGAATAGCCTCTTCTGCAGATGCACAAGCAATAACTATTCTTTTTTCACTCTCAATCAATGCTTGAATCGTTTCTCTTAATTCAAAATTATCTTCAACATACAATATTCGCATAAAATGGTTCTTCTTTAAATTCTCTACAAACAACTATCATTGCAAATATTTCCTATGATTTATGTAGGACCAAGCCCTCCTTTTATTCTTATTTTTTCTCTCATAAAAATTATCTTTATTAAAACTTCAATTCCTTGCTCAGACATAAAAAACCCCTGCAACCGAAGATTGCAGGGGTTAGTCGAGAGGGAGAACGCTTAGACGTTGAACAAGAAATTCATCACGTCACCATCCTTGACGATGTATTCCTTGCCTTCAGCACGCATCTTGCCGGCATCCTTGGCCCCTTGCTCACCCTTGTAGGCAATGAAGTCTTCAAACGCGATGGTTTGTGCACGAATAAAGCCGCGTTCAAAGTCGCCGTGGATCACGCCGGCAGCTTGAGGCGCCGTCGCACCAATGCGTACGGTCCAAGCGCGCACTTCCTTCACGCCCGCGGTGAAGTAGGTTTGCAGGCCCAACAGACGGAAGCCGGCGCGAATCAGGCGGTTCAAGCCGGGCTCTTCCAGGCCCAACTCCTGCAAGAACATGTCGCGGTCTTCGTCTTCCATCTCGGCCATTTCGGCTTCGATCTTGGCGCAGATGGCCACCACAGGGGCGCCTTGTGCGTCGGCGTATTCCTTCAGGCGGTCCAGCAGGGGGTTGTTTTCAAAACCATCTTCGGACACGTTACCCACGAACATCGCTGGTTTGGCCGTGATCAAGCAGAAAGGCTTGAGCAGCGGCGCATCTTCCTTGGACACCGGTACCACGCGTGCAGGCTTGCCTTCATTCAGCGCAGCCTGGATGGGGGACAGTAACGACACCAGCTTCGCAGCTTCCTTGTCATTGCCAGACTTGGCAGCCTTGGAATAGCGGTTCAGCGCTTTTTCCACCGTAGCCAAGTCAGCCAAGCACAGCTCGGTCTGAATCACCTCGATATCAGCAATCGGGTCTACCTTCCCGGCCACGTGGATCACGTTGGGGTCTTCAAAGCAGCGCACCACGTTGACGATGGCATCCGTTTCACGGATGTGGGCCAGGAACTGGTTGCCCAGACCTTCACCCTTGGAGGCACCAGCCACCAGACCCGCGATGTCCACAAACTCCACAATCGCAGGCACGATGCGCTCGGGCTTGACGATCTCTTCGAGCTGCTTCAGGCGAGGATCAGGCACTTCCACCACACCGGTGTTAGGCTCGATCGTGCAGAAGGGATAGTTCTCGGCGGCGATGCCAGCCTTGGTCAGCGCGTTGAAAAGGGTGGACTTGCCAACGTTGGGCAAGCCCACGATGCCGCATTTGAGGCTCATGGAAATTCCTTGTGGTTCAATGCACTATCGAGCACCACACCAACGTGGCCGAAGTGCCCGATCCGCATGGATGCGAATCTGGTTCTGGAAAGAGATGTGACATGGAACGCTCTGCAAACCGCAGAGTTTTGTGCCAGTTTTGTCTCTGAAATCTATGCCGATTGTAATGATCAGCGAATCTCTGCAGGCAAGGAGCAGATTGCAACGCAGCAGAACGTCCTGTCCCTCTCCACACTCAAAGAAAAAGCAATGAAAAAGGCCAGCTCCAAAGAACTGGCCTTTCAAGCATAAAAACAGGCTACAACGCTTATTCAGTAGTCCTTTGCAGCTATGAATTCAGCAATAGCTAGTACCCTCCCACTTACTGCTTTGCCGCACGCGGCTTGCACTGCAGCTGCAACAAACGGTGGGTGGAGCTGTCCACACTGCTGCCCGGCTCGCGCAGTGGTCGAATGCGCAAGTCAAGAAACCCGCGTTCGCCGCACAGCTGTTTCAAGGTGGCCTCGCACTTTTGTAGATCGTCATAGCGCATATCGCAGACCATGGCGTGCTCATAGTCAGGTTTGGCTACATAAGGCGCGACTTCTTTGGCCATCGGATCCTGCTGCACGGCGCAACCTGCCAACGCCAGTACGGTGCCAACTGCCAACATTAAAAACTTCATGATTGAGCTCCTCCAAGATTCGAAGCGCATCTTACTGATGCCACCACGTTGTCTGTCAATTCAGTCAAATTTCAGCATCCCACCTACGCTCTGACCCACACTGAGCACTTGACCTACCCCCTGCGCTACCACTGCATTCATTCCGAAAGTGATGGCACCATTCATCCGCGAATCTTGGCGGTACTGAAAAATGCTCTCTCCAACTTCTGGGCTGTACAGGGCCGTGCGCGGGTCAATATTGGGAATGGGGCAGCACACGCAAGGCTTGCCCAGGCGAATGGCCACAGGTTCGGCGCTATCCAGCCACAGGGTATCGATAAAGTCTTCCTCATGCTCGGCAAACCCGTCCAGCACGATATTGGCGCGAAAACGCACGCCATCAATCCGAGCATGACCTTTCGCTTGCAAACGGCTGTTCAGCCCCTCAAATGCCGCATGGGTGGTGACCAGTAACGGGTATCCATCGGAAAACTGATTAGGGGCCTGAATTCCTCCCGTCCACTTGGTATTGGAGAGCCTTTGTTGTGCAGGATCAAACCGGACCAGGCGGCATGTCCTATCCAGCGCCTGGGAGAGCCACTGTGCAGCATCGTCCCCCATATCCCATGCGAGCACCTGGCTTTTCCAGACTTGCACGCGTGTCTGTGTCGCGACTTCCATCAAGGGCAAGGCCAGCGTCACAATCAGATCGGATTGCCCTGGAAAACTCAGGTGCATGCTGCCAGCTTGTAGATCCATGCGAGGCTGGATCAATGCCATCTGCGCAGTTTCGCGCTGGGTCAGAAATACCCCCTGCTCATCCACCACCATCCATGCCCGATCCCATTCCAGCCCTGTCGGGAGCAATGTGGCCGAAGTGACAGAAATACCTGCGCAGGATTTGATGGGAAATATCCACAATGCACCGATGGTGCCTCTTACATCAGTATGGTCAAAACAAGATGGTGTCATGCATTAATTGTTACTCGCAATGGCATTGCGCCAAGGACACTGTCATCTTGGCTTCGGGAAACCGTCCTGCCGAAACCAGCCCTCAGCCCTCCTACAATGAGAGCCATGGCGCAAACCTTTGATGTATGTATCCGCGGGGCTGGCATTGTCGGCCGAACTTTGGCACTTTTGCTGGCACGTGAGCGCCTGCGCGTTGCACTGGTGGCCGCGCCGCGCGCGCCGGATACGCAATCCGATGTACGGGCCTACGCCCTGAACAGCAATTCCAAGCAATTGCTTGATGCATTACGGACTTGGCCTGATGCGTCCTGTGTCACCGCTGTCAAGCACATGGAAGTGCACGGCGACGTCGATGGCAGCGTGCACTTTGATGCTGCTGCCCAGGGCGTGGATGCACTGGCCTGGATTGTGGACGTTCCGGCGCTGGAGCAACGCCTGGCGGAAGCGGTGCGCTATCAGCCCCAGGTTGAAGTGGTGGCTGAGCCAGTGGTTGCGCCCTTGACAGCCATCTGCGAGGGTCGTGCCAGCGTGACCCGAGCAGAACTTGGGGTGGACTTTGACATCACGCCGTATGCCCAACATGCCATTGCCACACGCCTGCGCTGCGAGCTGCCCCACGCACAGGTCGCGCGGCAATGGTTCTCGCCCCAGGGCATTCTGGCCTTTCTGCCTCTGGAAGGAGAGGATGGGCATAGCGTTGCCGTGGTGTGGTCGGTGCACCAAGGTGAAGTGCAATCCTGGCTGGATGCCGATGATCTTGCTTTCACCCAAACGTTGATGGAAATCAGCCAGGGTTCGTTGGGTACGCTGGAATTGCAAGGCCCCCGCATGTCCTGGCCCCTGCAACAAGCCACGGCCAAACGTTGGTGCGGCCCGATTCCCGGCACGTCACAAGCGCGCACGCCCACCAGCTGGGTGCTTGCAGGAGATGCGGCTCACAATGTGCACCCTCTGGCAGGTCAGGGACTGAATATTGGTCTGGCGGATGTGCAAGCGCTGGCGCGCATTCTGCGCACCCGGGAAGAATGGCGCAGCACAGGAGACCTGAAACTGCTGCGCCGCTATGAGCGCGAACGCAAGGCGGGGCTGGCTCCGCTTGGCATGGCGATGGATGGCCTGCAGCAACTGTTCACCCGCAGCGAAGCGCCGCTGCAAACCCTCAGAAACTGGGGACTACGCAGCTTCGAGCGCAGCGGCTTGCTCAAAGACTGGACAGCCCGCCAAGCCATGGGCCTGGAACGCTAAGCGCGCTGCCTGGAACCTTTTGTGCTTGCTGCTAATCCATACCTATCATTCCATTACGCACCGGAACTTTTGCCATGAAATTGTTTGCCACTGCTTTGCTGGCTACTGCAGCTTGGGGTGGTGCCATCGCTGCACAACCTGAAGACCAAATCACCAAGACTCTGGCAGAGCGCATTCCCCAGTTGCAAAAGGTCGATGAAGTCAAAGCCACGCCCATGAAGGGCTTGTACGAAGTACGTATCGGCACCGACGTTTTCTACTCCAATGCCACGGGCGATTACCTGATCCAAGGCGAGTTGATTGACACCAAGGCACAGCGCAACCTGACGGAAGACCGCATCAACCAGTTGACAGCCGTAGACTTCAAGCAGCTGCCCTTTGATGACGCCATCAAAATTGTGCGCGGCAAAGGAGAACGACAGATTGCGGTGTTTGAAGACCCCAACTGCGGCTATTGCAAGCGCTTCGAGCGGGATTTACAGAACGTGGACAACGTAACCATCCACATGTTTCTCTACCCCATTCTGAGCCGCGACTCGGTGGAAAAATCGCGCAACATCTGGTGCGCCAAGGACAGCGCTGCGGCTTGGCATAACTACATGCTCAAGGACAAGGCACCTGCCGCAGCCAGCTGCGATATCGATGCCATTCAGCGCAATCTGGCTTTGGGTCGCAAGCACAAAATCACGGGCACTCCAACCCTGATCTTTGCAGACAACTCCCGCGTTCCCGGCGCCATACCCGCTCACGAGGTGGAAAAGTACCTCGCTGCAGCACACAAAAATTAAGCAATTGATCAACACAGGCTGCCTTGGCAGCCTGTTTCACTTGCACACCTGTGCCGTGCTGCACTGCTTCCGGATTTCTGAAGACCATGCCCACTTCCTCTGCCCCTTTGCACTACTGCGTTCAGCTTCATGATTTGCACGCCCACTTGTACCGTGTCACGCTGACCATTGCCCAGCCCAGCGTCAAGCAACGTGTCTCTTTGCCTGTGTGGATCCCCGGTAGCTATTTGGTGCGCGAATTCGCCAAGAACTTGCACAACCTGCAGGCCCACCAGTCAGGCGTAGCTGTGAAAGTGCAGCAGTTGAGCAAGCATGCCTGGGAGCTGGGTTGCCAGGCAGGCGAGGCTTTGGTGTTGCAATACGAAGTGAGCGCCTATGACACCTCCGTGCGCACCGCCTGGCTCGATCAGCGCCGCGGTTTTTTCAATGGCACCAGTTTGCTGCTGCGTGTGCACGGCCAGGAAGGGCAGGGCCATCACCTGCAGGTACGAGCACCTGCCCAAATGCCGCAATGGAAGCTTGCCACAGGCATGACGGCCATTGCGGTGGATGGGCAAGGCTTTGGCACTTACGCAGCCAGCAATTACGACGAACTGGTGGACTGCCCTGTAGAGATGGGTGACTTCTGGAGCGGCAGCTTCACCGCCTGCGGGGTGCCGCACCGCTTTGTCGTGGCAGGTGCACCGGCTTCTTTTGACGGAGAAAGGCTGCTGCGCGACACGCAAAAGATTTGCGAGGCGGAAATCAATTTCTGGGGTGTAACCCCACATGCCAACTATGTGTTCATGCTGAACGTGACACACGATGGCTATGGCGGTTTGGAGCACTGCAACTCAACGGCTCTCATCTGCAGTCGTCCTGATTTGCCGCGCATCGGTGTGGACAAGGCCAGTGATGGTTATGTGCAGTTGCTGGGCCTGATCAGCCACGAGTACTTCCACACTTGGAATGTCAAGCGCCTGCGTCCTGCCGAACTGGCGCCCTGCAATTACGACCAGGAAAACTACACGCAACTGCTGTGGTTCTTTGAAGGCTTTACCAGCTACTACGATGACTTGCTGCTGCGCCGTGCAGGGGTGATTGACAACGCGGTTTACCTGAAACTCATCACCAAAACCCTGAACCACGTACAGCAAACTCCTGGGCGCAAGGTGCAAAGTGTGGCAGAAGCCAGCTTTGATGCCTGGGTGAAGTATTACCGCCAGGATGAAAACACGGCCAATGCCACGGTGAGCTACTACACCAAGGGCGCCTTGGTGGCGATGTGCCTGGATTTGAAGCTACGCCAAGAAGGGCGCACCACGCTGGATGCTGTGATGCGAGGCCTGTGGGCACGCTGCCAGGGGGCGGCCATGACCGAAGCCGACGTGCTGGCGGTGCTGCAGGAGCAGAGTGGCCGCAGTTGGGAAGCAGAAATCCAGGCCTGGGTCCATGGCAAAGAAGACCTGCCCCTGCCCGAACTGCTGTCAGCCCATGGTGTGCAGGCCGCTGCCGACCGCCCTGCTCCCGCACAAGCCCTGGGGCTGCGCGTGCAGGAAAGCCACAGCATCATCATCAAGCAGGTCATGCGCGGCAGTTTGGCCGAGCAAGCCGGCATGATGGCCGGCGACGAATGGTATGGCATTGAACTGCCCGGGCAGCCCCAGGCTTGGCGCCTGAGCAAACTGGAAGAGCTGGACCTGTATGTGGCCCGCGGAACCGCTAGCATCACCGCCTTGATCGCACGTGACCGCCAGTTGCTGCGCCTGACCCTGCCGCTTTCCGATGCGCAGGCCCCCGTTTCCAACTACACACTCACTGTCACCGATGCAGCGGTGCTGGATCGCTGGCTGTCGCTGTAACGTTGCACACGCCCGCTGCCGGGTGCTTGGGTATAGTCATGTGTGCCATACACATGACTATTAGGAGATAAGCCTTGGCATACGAAACGATCGAAGTCCGCGTGGAAGCGGACAAAGTGGGCATCATCACCCTCAACCGCCCCAAGCAACTGAACGCCCTGAATGACCAGCTCATGAACGAGCTGGGTGAAGTCCTCAAAGCTTTCGATGCGGATGAAAATATCGGCTGCATGATCATCACCGGCAGTGAACGTGCCTTTGCCGCAGGGGCCGACATTGGCGCCATGGCGAAATACAGTTTCGCCGATGCGTATAAGGGTGACTACATCACGCGCAACTGGGAAAGCATTCGCAGCATTCGCAAGCCTGTGATTGCCGCAGTCAGCGGGTTTGCGCTTGGCGGCGGTTGCGAGCTGGCCATGATGTGCGATTTCATCATTGCCGCGGACAATGCCAAATTTGGCCAGCCCGAAATCAAGCTGGGCGTGATCCCCGGTGCCGGCGGCACACAGCGCCTGCCCCGTGCTGTGGGCAAGTCCAAGGCCATGGATATGGCTTTGACCGCGCGCATGATGGACGCCACCGAAGCCGAGCGTGCCGGCCTGGTCAGCCGCGTTGTGCCCTACGACAAGATGATGGAAGAGGCCATTGGTGCGGCCATCGTCATTTGCGGCTTCTCGCAGATTGCGGTCATGGCTGCCAAGGAATCGGTCAACCGTGCCTTTGAAGGCAACCTGAGCGACGGCGTGATGTTCGAGCGCCGCTTGTTCCACGCCTTGTTTGCCACCCAGGACCAGAAAGAAGGCATGGATGCTTTCGTGAACAAGCGCCCGGCGAATTTCGTTCACCTCTAAAAATTGATATATAATCTCGTTCTCTTGGTCGTATAGCTCAGTTGGTTAGAGCGCAGCATTCATAATGCTGATGTCGTAGGTTCAAGTCCCACTACGACCACCAAAATTTAAAACCCCGCAGTGCCCAAGCGCTGCGGGGTTTTTGTTTGCCCGAGCAGGTTTATTGGGCAGAGCCGGCATCAAGCTTGTTGGTTTCGCCATCGCCCTGGGCGTTGGTGATACCTTGCGACCATCCAGCTGCTGGGGCAGCACCGCCTTGCTCTTCCGAAGGTTCCGCCGTGCTGGCCTGCGGCTGGATGACTTCGATGTTCTCCTGTCGTGCAGGCAAGGGCACAGCAGCGGGCAATGGCTCGCGGATATCGGCCTGGGCTACAGGCCAGACTTCGCGTTCGCGCAAATAGTCATCCTTGCCGAACAGCGGTTTTTCAGGATAGGGCTGGTCGAAACGATCCGCGTACCCCATGGGAAAGGTGTCTCCCCGAACAATGGGGTCCCCCGCTTCACTAGGGAAAGCGCTTCGATGCGCATAGGGCTGGCCATCTGGCTGGCATGCAGCCAGCAAAGCGGCAACGGCAATGATGGCAGCGCACCCTGCACCGGTACGCAGGGATTGGTAAATAGACATGCTTACATCCTCCTAATGGAGCGATGTTGCGCATGAAACAAGCATGCGTCTGTCAGGCAAACGCCAAAACGTATCGCAGGTCGCTTATACGAAGATGCTGCGAGCCTCGGTAAAGCGTTTGGCAAAGTACACGTTATCCATGCGCACGCGCTGCACCGTGCCACCTTTGGACGGCGCATGCACGAACTGGCCATTGCCGACAAAAATGCCCATGTGGGAATAGCGCCCGCCCAGGGTATTGAAGAACACAAAGTCTCCGCGCTGCAGGCCACGGCCGCGGATGGGCACGCTTGATTGCGCCCATTGCGCCGTCGAACGCGGCAGCCTGCCGTTGTGAATACCTTTGACTGCCCACTGAATCAAGCCGCTGCAGTCGAATCCGCCCTCCGGGGAATTGCCGCCATAGGTGTAAGGCGTGTTCACCACCAGCATGGTGCGCGCCAGCAGCGCTTCGCGCAAGGTGGCATTCAGGCGCAGCGGGTTAACCGGCGCCACGGCGCGGCCAGCAGATTGGCTGCCGCCACTGCGGGAAGAGGCTGAAGGTCGCGGCGCACTGGAGCAGCCAGCCAGCAAAGCGGCGGCGCCTGCCATCAACCACATGCGACGCGTAGAACCCGGATTCAAAGACGAGACAGCTTGCATGCCCTGCATTATGAACAGCTGAAAGCAAAGAAAAAACATGAGCTGCTTGTGCTTATCCATCAACGATTTCAGAAATAAAAGTATCTGAAATGCTTGATATACAAGCGTTAACAGCTCATTTTTTGACGTCCACTTCTATTGCGTGCAAACACGTAAAAAAGAAACCGCATGGCTTTGCGTCCATGCGGTTGTGTCCGGAAGGTTTAGAACGGCAGTTTGGGCATGCCACCACCGCCCATCATGCCCTTCATGGCTTTCATGCCACCCATGCGCTTCATCATCTTCATGAGGCCGCCACCCTTCATCTTCTTCATCATGGTCTGCATTTGCTCGAATTCCTTGAGCAAGCGATTCACATCCTGCACCTGCACGCCTGCGCCATCGGCAATGCGTTTTTTACGGGTGGCCTTGATGAGCGCCGGATGCTTGCGCTCTTTCATGGTCATGGAGCAGATGATGCCTTCCTTGCGCTTGATTTCGCGCTCGGCCTTGTCCATGTCCACCTGCCCTGCCTTGGCAGTCAGCTCGGTAGGCAGCTTGTCCATCAGCGTGGAAAGGCCGCCCATTTGCTTCATCTGCTGCAGCTGCGCCAGAAAATCATTCAAGTCAAAGCCGTCGCCACTCTTGAGCTTCTCGGCCATCTTCTGCGCGGCATCCATGTCCACGCCCTTGGTGACCTGTTCGACCAGCGCCACGATGTCGCCCATGCCCAGCACGCGTTGTGCGTGGCGGCTGGCGTCGAACACTTCCAGGCCGTCGAGCTTTTCCGAGACACCGGCAAATTTGATGGGCGCGCCCGTGATCTGGCGCACGGACAGCGCCGCACCACCGCGCGAGTCACCGTCGAGCTTGGTCAGCACAATACCCGTGAGCGGCAGTGCTTCCTTGAAAGCCTTGGCGGTGTTGACCGCGTCCTGGCCCTGCATGGCATCGACCACAAACAGGGTTTCAACGGGGTTGAGTGTGGCGTGCAGGTCTTTGATTTCCGCCATCAACAACTCGTCGATGGCCAAGCGACCGGCCGTATCCACCAACAGCACATCGAAGTAGTGCTTCTTGGCGTAATCCAGCGCAGCCACAGCAATGTCATGCGGCTTTTGATCGGGTGTCGAAGGAAACCATTCAGCCCCGGCCTGGGCTGTCACGGTCTTGAGCTGTTCAATCGCCGCAGGGCGGTACACGTCACCCGAAACGGTCAGCACTTTCTTCCTGCGCTTTTCAATCAGGTGCTTGGCCAGCTTGGCAGTGGTGGTGGTTTTACCGGCACCTTGCAAGCCTGCCATCAAGATGATGGCCGGGGGCTGTGCGTTGAGGTTGATGTCGGCCACGCCTTCGCCCATGGTGGCGGCCAGCTCGGCATTCACAATACCGACCAACGCCTGGCCGGGCTTCAGGCTACCCAGCACTTCCTGGCCCAAGGCTTTTTCCTTGACCCGGGCAATAAAGTCGCGCACCACCGGCAAAGCCACGTCGGCTTCCAGCAAAGCCATGCGCACTTCACGCAGCATGTCTTGCACATTGGATTCGGTGATGCGGGCTTGACCGCGCATCTCCTTGACGAGTCGCGAGAGTTTGTCGGTGAGTGCGGATGCCATAAGCAGATGTGTCCGATGAGAAAGCTGCGCCGCATGCGGCTTGGCCTGGTGGCCCGGCGCCTTGGGCAGGAGGCTGTGCCCCTGTGGCCAGCCCATTGCTGCCCGCCGCGGGCAGCCCTGTACAAACAAGCCGTCAATTCTACCCGTTGCCCTGTATCAGCACAGCGCACACAAGCACTGATGCGGAGCAAGGCCGGCAGGCCTTCACCCCACCTGCACGCCAAGCGCACAGCTATGATTGGAGATATGGAGTCTTCCACCCAATTTTTTAGTGCCATGCCTGCCTGGGTTTTGCTGCTGGCCCTGGCTGCCATCGTGGCTTATCTCGTTCCCGCCTTCGGCGCACGCCGCATGGCCGACACCCATACTCGACTTGCACTGCGTGCGGCCTGGGGGCTGCACCTGGCGACGGTGGCAACAGGCCTCATGGTGGAGCCGGCGCGCTTTGGTTTTGCCCCTGCCCTGTCCATGACAGCATGGCTGATGCTGACGGTGTATGCCATTGAGCAACAGCTCTATCCCAAGATGCGCGCCGTAGGTGTGCTGTCTGTGCTGGGAGCACTGACCGTGCTGCTGTCGCTGCTTTTTCCCGGTACCCCACTTGCAGTACAGGCCTCGGCATGGCTGCCATTGCATTTGGCACTTGGCATTGCCTCTTATGGCCTTTGTACAGCCGCAGTGGTGCATGCGGGCCTGATGTCACGAGCAGAACGCCGCATGCGCTCGGCCAGCGATGATGAAAGCGGCATGCCCTTGTTGATGCTGGAGCGCCTGACTTTCCGTTTTGTCACGGCCAGCTTTGTGCTGCTGACCGCCACGCTGCTGGCGGGCTGGATATTTGGTGATTCGCTGTATGGCCGCACATGGGCGTGGGATCACAAAACAGTGCTCTCTCTACTGGCCTGGGTGGCATTTGCCATGCTGCTCATTGGCCGCTCGCGTTTTGGTTGGCGCGGCCGTCACGCCGTGCATCTGATCTATGCCGGTGCAGCCTTGCTGCTTCTGGCCTATGCTGGTTCACGCTTTGTGCTGGAAGTGGTGATGTTGGGACAACCATCATGATGAAGTATTTATTGGTTGCTTTGGTGGTCATCATTGCCGTTGGCATCTGGCGCAACAACCGCCGCAAAGCCGCCACACCTGCGCCGCATGTGCGCAAAAAGCATTTGCGTGAACCCGAAGACATGGTCACATGCGCGCACTGCGGATTGCACCTGCCTGCCAGCGATGCGCTCAAAGGCGACCAACAACTGCATTACTGCAGCATTGCCCATCGACAGCTGGGTCCACGCCAGTAAAGCTGCGGCCCCGTGTCAGGCTCGCATGCAGCGCATGCCACTTCACAACCACTTTCTCATGAACACGCCATGGATGCAGTCTGGCAAGACGGATGGCTTTGCAGCGCCCGTCATTTGAAATCACCCAATTTCGGCGCCCGCCCTGCAGATGCACCGGTGGAGTTGATCGTTGTCCACTCCATCAGCTTGCCTCCAGGGCAATACGGAACCGGCTGCGTGCAGCAGTTGTTCACCAATCAGCTGGACTGGGATGCCCACCCCTACTTTCAGGGCATTCGCGGGCTGGAAGTTTCTTCGCACTTTTTCATCACGCGTGAAGGTGCCGTATGGCAGTTTGTGAGTTGCAATGACCGCGCCTGGCACGCAGGCAAATCGCAATGGTGCGGTCGCGATAACTGCAACGATTTTTCCATCGGCATTGAGCTGGAAGGACTGGAAGGAGAGTGCTTCGAGCAGGTGCAATACCAATCACTTGCAACGTTGTGCCAGAGACTGTGCGACCAATATCCCATCACACATATCGCGGGTCATGAACACATTGCACCGGGGCGAAAACAAGACCCGGGTGAAGGCTTTGATTGGCCGCTTCTGCAAGCTTCACTCCAGACCCGGGAGCTGCAGTTTCCATAAAAAAACATGTACGCATTTGGTAGTGGCTGCTGCTGCGCAAACCACGCGATGCTGCATCATGCATGCGCGGGGCCTTCATCAAAAAATGCATGTGCGCCGTGCGGCAAACACCCGAACACACGCAAGAACGTAACTTCTTGGAGTCAGGCATCGCGCAATCACGATCTGTTGTGCCATTTTCTTGAAACTAAGTCGTTATAAAGCCTCGCAAACTATTGCAATGGAATTCATAATGCGCCCCATGCCATCACAAATTATTTCTACAGGTGATGGCATGGGGCGTTTGTATGTCCATGCGACGAACCACTCCACGTTGCTATGGCTGTTGATCGCTCTGCCTAGACCTAGATAGTGCTCGATCGCACAAACGCTGTGTGCATATTGATGAAGGAGAAAACAATGGCAACTGCAAAGAAAGCGGCTGATAAAAAAGCCACCACCGAAACCCCTGCAACGAAAAAAACTCCAGCGACTAAAACAGCTGTGAAGAAGGCTGCCGCACCAAAGGCTGCTGCTGCGGAAAAGAAGACAACGACAGCAAAAGCTGCAGCACCCAAGAAAACTGCAACTGCAACTGCAACTGCAACTGCAACTGCAACCAAAACCGTAGCCGCCAAGAAGACTGCCGCCGCTACCAAGGCTGCTGCACCTAAGAAGGCCGCAACCACTACCAAGGCTGCCGCACCCAAGAAAACAGCAGCTGCAACCAAAACCGTAGCCGCCAAGAAGACTGCCACCGCTACCAAGGCTGTGGCGCCTAAGAAGACTGCGACCACCGCCAAGGCTGCTGCGACCAAAACCCCTGCAGCTGCAACCAAAACCGTAGCCGCCAAGAAGACTGCAACTGCTGCCAAGGCTGCTGCTCCCAAGAAGACTGCCACCGCTACCAAGGCTGCTGCGCCCAAGAAGACTGCAGCCGCTACCCAGGCCGCTGCACCCAAGAAGGCTACAACTGCTACCAAGGCCGCTGCGCCCAAGAAAGCTGCAACCGCTACCAAGGCAGCTGCTCCCAAGAAAGCTGCAACCGCTGCCAAGGCTGCTGCGCCCAAGAAGGCTGCAACCGCTACCAAGGCTGCTGCTCCTAAGAAAGCGGCAGCTTCCTCCAAAAAAGCTGCTTCCAAGAACACAGCTGCACCAGTTGCCGCAGAAACTACTGCGCCAGTTGCACAAACAGTGCTGGCACCACAAGCTGCTTGGCCCTTCCCTACTGGCAACAAGCCCTAATTAGGCGATGCCCCCTGCGGGTTGCCAAAATAAAAAACCGGTTCCTTGCGGAGCCGGTTTTTTTATGCTTTCTTGAGCGCTTCGTCGGTATGACGTTGCCAGGGCCAGTCATCACGCAGGGCAATCGCATCGGCGTAGACAGCGTCTTGCTTGCGCATCCACAGGCCCACAGGGCTTTGTTTGAGCACATCCAACTGGGCACTTTCCCAGCGCATGGGAGCAATGATGTGTTGTTCGGTCTGCGCTGCAGATTCACCCTTCGCTGAAGGCACCTCCACATCGGCCCACAGCAAACCCTGCTGCGCATCCCAGCCCTGCAGCACAGGCATGAATGCGCGCAACTCCAAAGTCCAGACTTCATGTTTACTGGGCCGCAACCAATGCAGCTTCCAATAATGCGGCTGCCCTTCCGTATCGCGAGCCAGCCATTCCAAGCAAGCCCAACCGTCACCGGCATAGTGCATGCAAATACCTGGCCCCACACCGCATAGCACGGCACCAGACTGCGTTACCAACACACCCTCACAGCGAGGTGCTTTGGGCCGCCAGAAGTTGTTCATCTGGTTATGCAGTCCACCCCACCACCACACAGCTTCCTGAGTACCAACAGTACTATCCAGGCGCCACACATAATCCCCGTCTGCGCAAGCGTGTTGGATGGTTTTGACTTCTCTCCAGCGCGGTTGCAGCTGCCATATCCCTTGTGCATTGACTGCAACATCACGCCACTCATAAGCAGGAGTCCAGCCGTTTTTTGTCAGATTGGTTTCATCTGCCACCTGCAAGGGCCAGCGCCACAGGCCAGTGGTCGCAAGGTTGCTGTTATCCGGCCCACAGCCGACAACGACCAGCATCTGGGCCCGACCACTGATGACATGGGGGCGCATGCGCAATACAGGCTGTGTCATTTCAATGGCATTGAGCTGCTTGCCATCCCAGACCCACGGAACGGGCTTACCGCCACGCAGGGGGGATTCGCCCCAGGGGCACAGCAAGGCCCATTGTCCATCCACGACCAGGTGCTCCAGCTCCCACAACCCAGGCAGCTGCTGCTCACCCCATTGCACGGTATAGGCTGCCGTTGCGCCTGGTTCATCCTTGGCTTCCTGCAGCAGATTCCACACCAGCGGTTGTCCTGCCACAGATTCACTCTGTGCGGTCCAGCCCGTGGGATTGTGCAGATCGCGGCGCCACCAAAAGAAGCGCACGGGGATTTTTTTCAGCAATGGGCGCCCATCGGGGCGGTGCCTGGAAGCTTCGAACACATCGCCCATGTGGCAGCTGAGGCTGCGCCCATCATGCAAACGCTCGAGCGTCGGGGTATCCATGTACACGCGTTGCAAGAGCTCTGCGCCATCCCATTGCAACTGCGGCCCAGCTTCTGCCGCATCCTGCTCCGTACACACATTCACCGTCCAAGGCTTTCTGTCCTCCGGTAGCCAGTAGGACCATTGCTGACCTCCCAACGCTTGACTCCAGACCCCCAGCCGTGAACTGGTTTGCCGATGACTTTCTGAAGGGGGACAGCCATAACAGGCAAAAGCCTGACCATCCGGGCGCCAGACAAAAGAGCTCGTATCGGAAATGATCCAGGAATGGGGCTCACCGTTGAGCTGCAACTGCCAGTGGGGGCTATGCAAGGGTTCAAGCGGGTTGGGCAAGTCGCGCAAGGTAGCCGGCCAGTGACGCTGCAGGCTGACCTGCACTGCTGCGTTGTCCTGCTGTGGCAGCGTGGGGGGGGTGGCCTGTGCAGACTCTGGCACACAGTCCGCGGGTATCTTGAGATCACAGACAGCGCTGAGCGCTTGCCCCTTGCTGCTGACGTTCTTGCTCAGCCATGCATCAAAGGCCACATCCGAGAGCACGTTGTGCGCTTCTGCAGCCACGCCATTGCCCCCTTCTTTGTCCCGGTTCCAGTGGGGCAGGCGCCAATGCAAGTCATCGACCAAGGCAGCTTCCGCCACACTCAAAAGCCAGGAGCGCTGTGTTTTGCGATCGATCAGCCTCGGGGTGGAATCCCCATAGGAGCCCGTGCGAATCCAGCGCCCATCAAACGACGTGTGAAAGTCCGACTCCCAGACATGGGGCAAATACACACCATCGCTACACAGCACATCCCCAAAGATAGGCCCCCCCATACCGCGTTCGCCTTGCATGCGAAACTTGACATCGCTGTTGGTACTTGGAGGGATTTCTGGCTCTGGCACGGGCGCTGCAGCCAATGGTGGCAGTGCTGGCACCCTTCGTGACGTTTGCTTTTTGGGACGATAGATTCGCACGCCCCATAAAAGCAACGCCAAAATCGCCAAAACAATAAATAAGACTTGCATGTTCGCATGCTAACCAAGCTGCTTGCTTTCAGAGAGCAAGCTGTTGCGTGAAAGGTTATAAAAAAAGCAGCCAAATGGCTGCTTTTTTTCATTTTCGCGTTGAATCAGAGCTTGAAAAACGATACGGAACGCTGCAAACGATGCGCGTGCGTATGCAAAGTTTCAGCTGAACCAGCGGATTGCTCCACCAATGCAGCGTTTTGTTGCGTCATGCTGTCCAACTGCGCAATGGCTGCATTGACCTGACCAATTCCGTGCGACTGCTCGCGGGTGGCCTTGCTGATCTGCAGCACAGTGGCACTGACGCGGTCCACGGCTTCGACCATGCTGTCAATGGTCTGCCCTGCCGCCTGCATGCGTGCGCTCCCATCGTTGATGCCATCCACGGTGTTGTTGATCAGGCCACCAATTTCCTTGGCTGCCGTTGCACTGCGCTGCGCCAGGGCGCGCACCTCTCCAGCCACCACGGCAAAGCCCCGGCCCTGCTCCCCCGCACGAGCCGCTTCGACAGCCGCATTCAAAGCCAGCAAATTGGTCTGGAACGCAATGCTTTCGATCACGCCAATAATTTCCCGCATGCGTGTTGACGACTGGCGGATGTGCTCCATCGCCTGTCCGACCTCCTGAATGGCCTCCCCGCTGCGGCTAACTCCTGCCTTGCTCTGGTTGCTTTGCTGCTCCATCTCCTGGGCGATGTCTGCCGTCTGCACAACCACGCCAGCGATTTGCTCCATGGAAGCAGCCGTTTTCACCAGACTGCAGGCCTGCGATTCCGTGCGTTTTGCCAGATCCAGGCTGCTGTCCGAAATTTCGCTGGACATGGCGTTGAAGCCGCGCACTTCGGTCAGCACATCCCCGACCACGGCTTTCAAGTTGATCTGGATTTGCTGCAAGCGCGCCATCATGGTTCCAACCGAGCCTGTGTAGCTATGCTCCATCTGGGTTGAAAGATTGCAGCTGGCCATTTGCGCTGCCCAGGCATTGGCCTGCTCGATACCGTTGACGCAGCGGGACTGGAAACGCCATGCAATCCATGCACCACCAACCAGCAGCACGCCCAGGCGCGATGCCCAGGCC
>JAEYRT010000283.1 GCA_023435325.1 Pseudomonadota bacterium
GTTCGCAAGACACCCCGCGTGGCGCCCGCGTGCGCGTGAAGCTGGGCGAGATCGACGAAATCACGCTGGACATTCACGGCACCGTGATCGAACGGCTGGACGACCCGAACGACACCAGCGATGATGCGCCGCTGGATGATGCCGCCGAGGATGAAGACACGGTGGCTGGCCCCATCGCCATTGCGGTCGATGTCAATGAAGCCGAAAGCTCCGGCGCTGATAATCCCCAACCGTGAAACTCCCTGCCGCGCTCCGTTCCATGTCCACCCTGAGTCTGACCTTGGTGGTGTCCATTGCCATTCACGCTGCCTTGCTGACCGTGCGCTTCGTGGCGCCCGAGCAGTTCAACCGCGTCTTTCAGGACACACCGCTGGAGGTGATCCTGGTGAATGCGCATACGCAGGAACAGCCCGAAAAGGCCCAGGCCATTGCCCAGGCGGCGCTGGCCGGGGGCGGAGATGCCGCCCAGGGCCGGGCCACCAGCCCGCTGCCTTATTCGGCGCTCACGGCCATTGGTGACGAGTTCGAAGAACGCCAGAAGAAGCTGGATGCGCTGCAGGAGCAGCAGGCTGTCATGCTGACCCAGCTGCGCAAGCAGCTGGCCTCCCTGCCCCAGTTCGATCCACGCGAGCAGTCCGAACAGCAGGACCGGGAGCAGCAAGAGGAAAAGCGCAAGCAACTCGTCAAGTTGCTGGCCGAGATTGAAAAACGCATCAACGAAGAAAACGCGCGCCCCAAGAAACGCTACATCAGCCCCGCCACACGCGAAGAGGTCTATGCGGTTTACTACGACGCGTTGCGGCGCAAGGTGGAAGACAAGGGCACGGAAAACTTCCCCGAATACAAGGGCCAGAAGCTCTACGGCGAACTGGTCATGGTGCTGACCGTGAATCACGACGGCCGCGTGCTGGACACCGAGGTGGTGCAAAGCTCGGGCAATCCCCGGCTCGACACCCGCGCCCAGGCCATTGCTCGCGCTGCCGGACCTTTTGGCCATTTTGGCCCTGCCATGCGCGCCAAGGCCGATCAGATTGCCGTGGTTTCACGCTTCCGATTCACACGCGAACAGACACTGGAAACCAACGTGCGCTAAGTGCCGACGCACCGTTTACGCTGACTGCCATGCCAACACCCTCCGATATGTACTGCGTCATGGGCAACCCCGTGGCCCACAGCCGCTCCCCCTGGATCCATGCACGCTTTGCACAGCTGACCGGCCATGCATTGGCATATGAGCGCCGCCTGGTGCCGCTGGACGGCTTTGCCGCCGATCTGCAGGCCTTCATGGCCGCAGGCGGCAAAGGCTGCAACGTGACCGTGCCCTTCAAGCTCGATGCCGCGCAGGCTGCGCACAGCCAAAGCCCGCGCGTGGCACTGGCAGGCGCAGCCAATACCCTGGTCCTCGGTGCGGATGGCCGGGTCCATGCCGATAACACCGACGGCATGGGCCTGGTGGCCGACATCGTGCGCAATGCCGGGATCGCCATTGCGGGCAAGGACGTTCTGCTCATCGGTGCCGGAGGGGCTGCCGCTGGGGTGCTGGGGCCGTTGCTGGAACAGCAGCCACGCCGCGTGGTGGTTTGCAACCGCACTTTCCGCAAGGCCCAGGCCCTGGTG
The DNA here is from genome assembly GCA_023435325.1 of Pseudomonadota bacterium. Lineage (GTDB taxonomy): Bacteria > Pseudomonadota > Gammaproteobacteria > Burkholderiales > Burkholderiaceae_C > Comamonas. Next base: position 1,618 of record JAEYRT010000283.1, read on the forward strand.
GAACTGCATGCGCAGCTGGCCGCGCAGCAACACACCGTGCTGCTTGCGCAGGAGCCGCATGCCGTCGAAGGGAATTTCGACCTGGTCATCAACGGCACCGCCGCCAGCCTGCAAGGTGCAGGAGTACCCGTGCCTGCGTCCGTGCTGCGGCCCGGTGGTCTGGCCTACGACATGATGTACGGACCTGCCGCCGCACCTTTTCTGCAGTGGGCAGCCGCACACGGCTCCACCGGCCGCGACGGCCTGGGCATGCTGGTCGAGCAGGCGGCCGAATCATTTGCCCTGTGGCGTGGCGTGCGCCCACCATCGCAACAGGTGTTGCAGGAGCTGCGTGAGGTGCTTGCGCAAGAAGCCAAGGCATGAAAAGTCTGGGACGCTGGCTGCTGCTGGTGCTGGGCGCTGCCGTGGCGCTGCAGCTGTTTTTCGTGCTGCGCATTGCGCTGGCCGCATGGTGGGACCCGCAATCGACCACGTTCCAGCGCTCGGAGGCCTGGCGCATCTGGCACCAGTCGGCCCAGCAACGCCCCTGGCAGCAGCAGTGGGTGGATTACGAACACATCTCGGCCCACCTCAAGCGCGCCGTACTCACGGCAGAAGATGATGGTTTCGTCGACCACGTGGGCGTGCAGTGGGATGCCATCGAGCGCGCCTGGGAGCGCAACCAGAAAGCGCTGGAGCGTGCGCAGCAACGCGCCAGCAGCAAGCCCGTACCGATTTACGGTGGCTCCACCATCACCCAGCAACTGGCCAAGAATCTGCTGCTCTCGGGAGAACGCAGTTTCCTGCGCAAGGGTCAGGAACTGGTGCTGGCACACCTGCTGGAGCTGTTGCTGGACAAGCAGCGCATTCTGGAGATTTATCTGAACAACGTGGAATGGGGGCAAGGCATTTTTGGTGCCGAAGCTGCCGCTCGCCACTATTTCCGCAAGAGTGCGGCGCAGCTCAGCGTTGCCGAAGCAGCACGCCTGGCGGTCATGCTGCCCCGTCCGCGCTACTACGAACAACATCCGGACTCGCGCTATCTGCAGTCGCGCACCCGCGCCATTGCACGCCGCATGGCAGCCACGCCCTTGCCGTAAGCAGCAGATGCGTATGATGCATCGCTGCAGCCAAGGGCTGTGATGACACGGACAAACAATCGCCGGGGCGCACAGTGTGCGTGCCAGCAGCTACCAACCACACATCTTCATGCGAATTCTTGGTATTGACCCCGGCCTGCAGACCACCGGCTTCGGCGTGATCGAGTGCGAAGGCCAGCGGCTGCACTACGTGGCCAGCGGCACCATCCGCACCACACGCACCGACGGGGTATCGCTGGGCAATCTGCCAGCGCGTCTGAAGATTTTGTTCGAAGGCATCAGCGAAGTCGTGGACCGCTACGAGCCCGACATGGCCGCCATTGAAATCGTGTTTGTGAATGTGAACCCGCAGTCCACCCTGCTGCTGGGTCAGGCACGTGGCGCAGCACTCACCGCCCTGGTGACCCAGGATTTGCCCGTGGCGGAATACACCGCACTGCAGATGAAAAAGGCCATCACCGGCCACGGCCGTGCAGCCAAGTCGCAGATTCAGGAGATGGTCAAACGCATGCTGAACCTGCCGGGACTGCCCGGTCCCGATGCGGCCGATGCGCTGGGCCTGGCCATCACCCATGCCCACGCTGGCAGCATCCTGCACAAACTGGCCCAGGAATCCACCCTGCAGCGCAGACAGCATGCCATGCTCAAGGCAGGACGGGTTTATTAAAAAATGAGCTATCAAGGCTTGCTATACGGCACTTTCAAATAGAAAACTATCTGAAAACCATATCAGTCAAGCCTTGAACGCTCTTTTTTCTATCGCATACCATTGATGATGAGTTGGGTGATCACGCCCGATGCAATGGCCACCAGCATGTAGTCACCGCCATATTGCACCCATTGGTAGCCGCGTGGCGGCTGGTGCAGGCGGTGGCCGCGCCAGTCACGCACCACATAGCGCGGGGCGCGGTACTGCGGCGGCAGATAACTGCCCTTGTGCCAGTTGTGGCGAGGCCCAGCGCCCCGATAGCGCACCACCGGAGGCGGTGGGCGATAGCCCGGATGCTTGTGCACATGCGGCGCATGGCCGGGACGCCAGCCCGGATGTTTGTGCTTGGGGCCATGGGCGTGCGGCGGTGGGCCATGGCGGTGTCCGTGCGGCTGTGCCTGGGCGACAGCGCTCATGCCCAGCGTCAGGGCAACAGCGACAGCGATGCGGGAAGTGATACGTTGCAGTTGCATGGTGCGTCCTTTCTGAAGAAGAAAGACAGCAGCCAACACGGCTGCCACAACGGCATCTTCTCTGGAAAAACCGGTGTCGTCTGTGCTCACACACCGGCTTTACCGAACTTTGCCAAAGCCCGCTGGCGCTTTGCACAGGCTTTACAAATGCAATAACTTGCTGCGCACCCGCCTTCTCACACCATCATGAAACGCGACAGGCCCAGCACTGCGAAAAAAGCCAAACCGGCGATCACGGCCCATTTCAGAATGACAAAGCCCCAGCGCCTGTACTGCAGGCGCCCCGTGCCCAGATAGAACACGAACGACAGCGCAGAAGCTATCAGCAACAAAAAAAGCAGCCAGCGAAAAATCAGCATGGCTGCTTTATACCGTGTCCGGCACAGACCGTCTTACCAGGCCAGCGCAGTCTGGGCGAAACCGGCAGGTGCCTTGCGTTCGCTGTCGAAGGTGATGTATTCGTAGTTGGCCTCATCGGCCATCACCGCACGGATCAGCTGGTTGTTCAGACCGTGGCCCGAGCGGAAGGCGCTGTAAGCCCCGAGAATGGGATGGCCAATGACAAACAAGTCACCAATCGCATCCAGGATCTTGTGCTTCACGAACTCGTCGTCATAGCGCAAACCGTCGCTGTTGAGCACCTTGTAGTCATCCATGACGATGGCATTGTCCAGGCCGCCACCCAGGGCCAGTCCATTGGTGCGCAGCATCTCCACATCCTTGGTAAAGCCAAAGGTGCGTGCACGCGCAATGTCACGCATGTAATTGCCCTGGCCCATGTCGAATTCAAACGACTGCCCCGTGGAATCCACGGCGGGGTGCGAAAAGTCGATATCGAACTTGAGCTTGTAGCCGTGATAGGGATCAAAGCGTGCCCACTTCAGGCTCTTTCCTTCCCCCTCACGCACCTCCACCGGGCGGCGGATGCGGATGAATTTCTTGGGGGCGTCCTGCAGCTCAACACCAGCGCTTTGCAGCAAGAACATGAAGGACGCCGAGGAGCCATCCAGAATCGGCACTTCCTCCGCCGTGATGTCGATATACAGGTTGTCGATTCCCATGCCGCACAGGGCCGACATCAGGTGCTCGATGGTGTGCACCTTGGCATTGCCCGTGGCAATCGTGGAAGCCATGCGCGTATCCACGACCGCCTGGGCGTTGATCGGGATGTCCACAGGTTCAGGCAAGTCCACCCTGCGAAACACAATGCCTGTGTCAGGTTGTGCCGGGCGCAGCGTCATTTCCACGCGCTGGCCGCTGTGCAGTCCCATGCCTACGGCACGGGTGATGGTCTTGAGAGTACGTTGCTGGAGCATGGGCCAATTTTACCGGCGAGCGTGTTTCAGCTGCCGCGAGCAGGACAAGTAAATATTAATAACGCCGATTGAGCCGGCTCGTTGACTTCAGGGTCTGCATGCCTGCATAAAAAACCGAGCCACCAGGGCTCGGTCGTCGCATGTGCGGCCTGCGTTCAGTCGGCTTGCTTGCGCAGAAAGGCCGGAATTTCCAGATCATCCATGCCGCCCGAGGACAGCGCATCCACACGCGCAGCAGCTTGCGTACGGTTGGTGCGCCAGACACTGGGAACGCTCACATCGGTATAGCCGCCTGCAGCGCCTGTGGCTGCGCCCATGGTGGCAGGGGCTGTGGCTGCATGGCCCATCGCCACACCACCCATGAGGCTGGTGGTCTGACCACCATAGGCGTATTCACCGTCCGTACCCGTGCGCAGACCGCCTTGCACGACGGACATGGCCTGGCGACGTGCCGCAGGACGCGACAGGCCGGTGGCCACCACGGTGACGCGGATATCGTCGCCCAGGGAGTCATCATAGGCCGCGCCATAGATCACATGGGCATCGGGCGAAGCGTAGGCGTTGATGGTGGACATGGCCAGACGCGACTCGGCCAGCTTCAGGCTGCCCTTGGCAGCCGTCACCAGCACCAGCACACCCTTGGCACCCGACAGGTCGATGCCTTCCAGCAGCGGGCAGGCCACAGCCTGCTCAGCAGCCAGACGTGCGCGGTCAGGGCCGGAAGCACGCGCCGTCCCCATCATGGCCTTGCCGGGCTCGCCCATGACGGTGCGCACGTCTTCAAAGTCGACGTTCACGTGGCCGTATTCATTGATGATCTCGGCAATACCGCCCACGGCGTTCTTGAGCACGTCGTTGGCCTGGGCAAACGCTTCTTCCTGGGTGATATCGTCGCCCAGCACTTCCAGCAGTTTCTCGTTGAGCACCACGATCAACGAGTCCACATTCGCTTCCAGTTCGGTCAGACCACCATCGGCATTGGACATGCGACGGCCGCCTTCCCATTCAAAAGGCTTGGTCACCACACCCACGGTCAAAATGCCCATTTCCTTGGCCACACGTGCGATCACGGGAGCTGCACCGGTTCCCGTGCCACCACCCATGCCCGCAGTGATGAACAGCATGTGCGCGCCTTCGATGGCAGCGCGGATGTCGTCCACTGCAGCTTCTGCAGCGTCGCGGCCCTTGTCAGGACGGCTGCCCGCACCCAGACCACTTTGCCCCAATTGAATGGTGCGATGCGCATTGCTGCGAATCAGCGCCTGGGCATCGGTGTTGGCGCTGATGAACTCCACGCCCTGCACGTTGCAAGCAATCATGTGTTCGACGGCGTTGCTGCCGCCACCGCCGACACCGATCACCTTGATCTGCGTGCCCTGATTGAATGTTTCGGCTTCGATCATTTCGATGGTCATGTTGGTGCTCCTGGAAATATTTGAATGGGATTTGCGTTTGCTATATCGGGTATGGGTCTTCGGCGTCGGTATCGGAAATCCGTGGGCGGCCCCGTGATGCGCATGCGTCTAGAGCACATAGTTAGAAGTTTCCCACAATGAAGTCTTTAAATCGACCAAAAGCGGTCTTCACAGACCCACTCTTTTGTGCCACCTTGAAACCGCGCAACCTCGCCAGGCGCGCTTCTTCCAATAAACCCATGACAGTGGAAGAGCGCGGCTGCGCCACCATGTCGGCCAAGGCACTGGAATATTTGGGCACGCCCCGGCGCACGGGTTTGAGGAAAATGTCCTCGCCCAGCTCGACCATGCCGGGCATGACGGAGCTGCCACCCGTGAGCACGATGCCCGACGAGAGCACCTCTTCGTAGCCCGACTCGCGAATGACTTGCTGCACCAGGGAGAAAATTTCTTCCACACGTGGCTCGATCACGCCTGCCAGCGCCTGTTTGCTGATCATGCGCGGCCCGCGGTCACCCAGGCCTGGCACCTCGACCTGGCTTTCGGGGTCAGCAAGCATCTGTTTGGCATAACCGCTTTCCACTTTGATGTCTTCGGCGTCCTTGGTGGGCGTGCGCAGCGCCATGGCAATGTCGCTGGTAATCAGATCTCCCGCAATAGGAATAACCGCGGTATGCCGGATCGCGCCGCCCGTGAAGATGGCGACATCCGTGGTTCCGGCACCGATGTCCACCAGGGCCACACCCAGATCACGCTCGTCATCGGTCAGCACTGCCTGGCTCGCCGCCAATGGGTTGAGCAGCAACTGCTCCACTTCCAGCCCGCAGCGACGCACGCATTTGATGATGTTCTCGGCCGCACTCTGCGCGCCGGTCACGATATGCACCTTGGCTTCCAGGCGGATGCCACTCATGCCGACAGGTTCCTTGACGTCCTGGCCATCAATGACAAATTCTTGCGGCTCCACCAGCAGCAGACGCTGATCCGAAGAAATGCTGACGGCCTTGGCGGTTTCGATCACGCGCGCCACATCGGTGGGAGTGACTTCCTTGTCCTTGATGGCCACCATGCCGCTTTGGTTCAGACCGCGGATGTGGCTGCCCGTGATGCCGGTGTACACACGCTGGATCTTGCAATCCGCCATCAGCTCGGCTTCCTTCAAAGCTTGCTGAATGCTTTGCACCGTTGCTTCAATGTTCACCACCACGCCGCGTTTCAAGCCATTGCTCGGTGCGACGCCAAGACCTGCCAGCTTGAGCTCGCCGCTGGGCATGACTTCGGCCACCACGGCCATGACCTTGGCAGTGCCTATGTCCAAACCGACGACGACGTCTTTGTACTCTCTTGCCATATCAGTGTCTGCCCTCAGTAGGTCGTGTTTTCTTACTGTCTTTTTGTTGCTGGGCGGCCTGGCGTTTGGCCAGTTCCAGCGCTTTCTCTCGTGACACCGTGGTCACGCCGTGCAATCGCAAGGCATAGCCATCGGGGTAGCGCAAATCTGCATATTCCAGGGCATCAGCGGTGCGCTGATACTGCTGGGTAATCTGGGGAAGCGTGCGTGCGAAACGCTGGATGCGCTGCAGCACTTCAAGCTCCGAACCTCCACCCAGTTCCAGGCTGGCTCCATTTTCCAGTTGCACCCACCAGCTGCCACGGTCCCGCAAGGTCAGGGCGTCAATCGTGGCCCCCATGTCTTCAAACATGGGCTGCAAGGCGTAATACATGCGCAGCACATTGGTCGAGCTGTCTGCAGGGCCAGAAAGGCGAGGCAAGCCTTCACGCTCCACCTCGCCCACATTGGCTTCAAAAATCTCTCCCATAGTGTTCACCATGGCCGTGCCTGTATCCGGCCCCCAGTACGCCTGGGCTTCATGTTCGTGCAGGAGCACACGCAGACTGTTGGGGTATTCGCGACGCACTTCTGCCTGTCGGACCCAGGGCACTTGCTCGAAAATCCTGCGCGCTTCCTTGAGATCAATCGTGAAAAAATTGCCTGTCAGATGCGGCGCCACATTGGCGCGCAAAGTCACGGCATTGTTGTGCACCAGCTCACCTTCCACCACGATGCGTGAAATCGTGAATGCCGGATGACGCACCGCCCACCAGCTCACCACTGCCAGCATGAGGACAGCCACCCCCGCGAACATGACCGTTGCGGTCACGTTCATGAGTTTGACGTCCAAAGGGGCTGGCATGGAATAGCTCATCAGGCCATACGCTCCGTCTTGTGCACGCAGTCCAGGGTGGCCTCTGCCAGGATGTTCAGGCACAGCTGCTCATAGCTCATGGCCTTTGCACGCGCAGCCATGGGCACCAGCGAGTGGCCGGTCATGCCAGGGGAGGTATTGATCTCTAGCAAGAAAGGTGCACGGTCGCTCTTGCGAATCATCACGTCCGCACGCCCCCAGCCTCTGCAACCCAGGGTGCGGAACGCCTTTTCGACGATGGACTGGATACGCAGTTCCTCCTCAGCGGGCAGGCCGCTGGGGCAGTGGTATTGCGTGACGTCAGTGAAATATTTGTTCTGGTAGTCGTAGTTGCCATCAGGTGCCACGATGCGAATCACCGGCAATGCCCGGGCCGCGGCCCCTTCGCCCAGCACGGCGCAGGTGGTTTCCTCACCCTCAATGAATTGCTCGCACAGCACTTCATCGTCGTACTTGGCAGCCAGCGCATAGGCTGCTGCGCACTGGCTGGCATCGGTGACCTTCGTCAAGCCCATGCTGGAGCCGTCACGCGCAGGTTTGACGATCATGGGTGCGCCCAGGGCTGACAGAGCAGCAACGGTTTCTTCAGCATTCGCCACCATGCGCCAGTCTGGTGTGGGCAAACCTTCGAAGCGCCAGATGCGCTTGGTCATGACCTTGTCCATGGCGATGCTGGATGCCATCACTCCAGAGCCGGTGTAGGGAATGCCCAGCAACTCCAGCGCCCCCTGTACCGTACCGTCCTCTCCAAGGCGGCCGTGCAAAGCGATGAAACAGCGGTCAAAACCCTGTGTTTTCAGGCTACCGAGATCTTGCTCGGCAGGGTCAAATGCATGGGCATCAACACCTTGGCTGCGCAGCGCAGCCAGCACGCCTTGTCCAGACATGAGGGAAACCTCACGTTCGGACGAATGTCCGCCCATGAGCACCGCCACCTTCCCCAAGGCGGATACATCCAGATTTTTCATGTTATTGCTCATAACGCAGACTCCTTCTGCGTTTGCAGCTCTTTTTTCTCTAGCATTTCTACCAATTGGCCGGGTACGGCGCCAATAGACCCGGCGCCCATGCAAAGCACCACGTCACCAGGTTGTGCATTGTCCACGATGGTTTGTGGCAAATCGCGTATTGTCTCAATAAAAATGGGCTCTACACGGCCTGCCACACGCACAGCGCGTGCCAATGCACGGCCATCTGCTGCCACGATGGGGGCTTCTCCAGCGGCATAGACTTCATTGAGCAGCACGGCATCAGCCTCGCCCAGGACTTTGACGAAGTCTTCAAAGCAGTCACGGGTCCGCGAATAACGGTGCGGCTGGAATGCCAGCACCAGGCGGCGTCCCGGGAAAGCACCGCGCGCAGCGGCCAGGGTGGCCGCCATTTCCACAGGGTGATGACCGTAATCATCAATCACGGTGAATGTGCCGCCCTGCGCACAGGGCAAGTTGCCATAACTCTGAAAGCGGCGGCCCACGCCCTTGAAGCCTTCCAGTGCGCGCAGCAAAGCCGCATCTGGAATTTCCAGCTCCATGGCGATCGCCACGGCAGCCAGCGCATTGAGCACATTGTGCTCACCTGCAAGACTCAGTCGCACCTGCAAATCAGGATAGGGCTGGCCGTTTTGGCGCAGCACCGTAAAGCACATCTGGCCATGCTCGGCACGCACATCGACGGCGCGCACTTGGACCTCTTCGCCAAAGCCATAGGTCGTCACAGGACGCGCCAGCATGGGCAGGATGTCGCGCACAGCCGGACTTTCGGCGCACAGAATGGCGCGTCCGTAAAAAGGCATGCGATGCAGGAAATCGACGAAAGCCTGCTTGAGCCGACCAAAGTCGTGGCCATAGGTTTCCATGTGATCGGCGTCGATATTGGTGACGACGGCCAGCACAGGCAGCAGGTTCAGGAAAGATGCATCGGATTCATCGGCCTCGACCACGATGTAATCCCCGTGGCCCAGCTTGGCATTGGCGCCCGCGCTGTTGAGCTTGCCGCCAATCACGAACGTGGGGTCCAGCCCTGCTTCCGCAAGCACACTGGTGACCAGGCTGGTGGTGGTGGTCTTGCCATGGGCGCCTGCAATCGCAATGCCCTGCTTGAAACGCATCAGCTCAGCCAGCATCAGCGCACGTGGCACGACCGGGATCTTGCGTGCGCGTGCCTGCACGACCTCAGGGTTGTCTGCCTGCACCGCGGTCGATGTCACCACCACATCGGCATCATGCACATGCGAGGCAGCGTGCCCCACATGGGTTTGGATGCCCAGGGACTGCAGGCGTTGCAAAGTGGCACTTTGGGCCAAGTCTGAGCCGGAAACGCAATAGCCGAGGTTGTGCAGCACCTCGGCAATCCCGCTCATGCCAGAGCCGCCCAGCCCCACAAAATGGATGTTTCGAATGGCGTGTTTCATGCGGCGAGCTCCTCGCACGCGGCAACCACCTCGCGAGTGGCATAAATCTTCTGCATTGTTTTTGCTTTAAGGGCAGCATTCAAGAGTGTTTCACGCTGCATATTCTGTAGCATTTCTGCGAGCTTTTGTGCATTCAATGCATGTTGTTGCAATAACCAGCCACCGCCTGCGTCCACAATGAACCTGGCATTGGAGCTCTGGTGGTCATCCACGGCGTGCGGAAAAGGCACGTAAATGGCGGCTGCGCCCACGGCGGCAATTTCGGTGACGGTGCTGGCGCCGGCGCGGCAGATCACCAGATCGGCATCAGCAAAGGCCTGGGCCGTGTCTTCGATGAAGGGCGTCAGCTCGGCCTGCACGCCTGCCGCCTCGTAATTGGCACGCAGCGCATCGATTTGTTTGGCACCGCTTTGGTGCACCACGCTGGGGCGCTCGTGTGCGGGCAACAAGGCCAAAGCTTGCGGCACGATGTCATTGAGCGCCTTGGCTCCCAGACTGCCTCCCACGACCAGCACCTTGAGGGGGCCGGTTCGACCTGCAAAACGCTGGGCAGGCTCAGGCTGGCGCAAGAATGCTTCGCGCAAGGGGTTACCAACCCATTGGGCTTTCTTCAAAGCCTGGGGAAAGGCTTCGAACACGCGATCCGCGACACCTGCCAGCACCTTGTTGGCTGCGCCCGCGACCGAATTTTGCTCGTGCAGCACCAGCTTCTTGCCGGCCAGCACACCCATCATGCCACCGGGAAAAGTGATGTAACCGCCAAAGCCCACGAGCACATCAGGCTTCACACGGCGCACCACGGCCAGCGCCTGCCAGAAGGCTTTGAGCAAACGCAGCGGCAGCAGCGCCAGCGTCACCACGCCCTTGCCACGCACACCGCTGAAATCAATGGTTTCCAGCGCAAACCCCTGGGGCGGCACCAGCCGTGCCTCCATGCTGCCGGGCGCACCGAGCCAGTGCACGCGCCAGCCTTGCTCACGCAATGCCTGGGCCACGGCCAGCCCCGGGAAGATATGCCCTCCCGTACCGCCTGCCATGATCAAAGCGACTTTTTCTTTCATGTTTTTCTCATCCTCGGACTGAGGAGCTTGTTCTCATAGTCGATACGCAGCACTACTGCGATCGCCACCAGATTCATCAAAATGGCTGAACCGCCAAAACTCATCAACGGCAGCGTCAGCCCCTTGGTAGGCAATGCTCCCAGGTTCACGCCCATGTTGATGAATGCCTGAAAGCCAAACCACAGCGCCACGCCCTGCGCCACCAGGCCCGCAAACACGCGATCCAGCGCAATAGCCTCCCGGCCGATTTCCGTGATGCGGCGGGTCAACCACACAAAGGCGATGATCAGAATGAGGATGCCCACAAAGCCGAACTCCTCCCCGATCACCGAGAGCAAAAAGTCGGTGTGCGCTTCCGGCAGCCAGTGCAGTTTTTCCACACTGCGCCCCAGCCCCACTCCGAACAACTCCCCGCGACCGATGGCAATCAAGGCATGCGAGAGTTGATAGCCCTTGCCCAGGGCATGATCGGCCGAGAAGGGGTCGAGGTAGGCAAAAATGCGCTCTCGCCGCCATGGAGACAGCGCGATCATGACGACAAAGGCCATCACGACCAGCGCCGCCATCAGGAAGAACATGCGCGCATTCACGCCACCCAGGAACAAAATGCCCATGGAGATCACGACGATCACCATGAATGCCCCCATGTCCGGCTCGGCCAGCAGCAACACGCCGACAAAGAACACGGCCGCCGCCATTGGCAGCACGGCGCGAAAGAAGCGTTCCTTCACATCCATGCGGCGCACCATGTAGTCGGCCGCATAGACCAGCACGCCGAACTTGGCCAGCTCCGACGGCTGGAAATTCATCACCCCCAGCGGCAGCCAGCGCCGTGCTCCATTGACGACCAGGCCTACGCCCGGCACCAGCACCAAGACCAAAAGGAACAGCGCCAGCAGGAACATGGGAATGGCCAGCCGCTCCCAGGTCTTCATGGAGATCTGGAAGGCTAACAGCGCGGCTACAAAACCCACACCGATCGACATGGCATGGCGCAGCAGAAAGTGAAACGGTTCGATCTTGCCAAAGCGCGGGTTGTCCGGCATGGCAATGGAGGCGGAATACACCATGACCAAGCCCCATGCCAGCAAGCCGATCACCACCCAGATCAGCGCCTGATCCAGCCCCAAGGCCGTGGGCGGCAAGGCACGCGTGTTGCGGTACTCCGTGCCACCTACGCGCACGGGCAGGACATCCACAGGTTTGTCCGGATTGCCACCGAACCAGCCTCGCAGTCGCTCGCGGACCTGGGTCAAGGTGTTCATCCGCCCCACCTTTCCAGGATTTGGCCGGCGTCATCGGCCAAGGCCTGTACCGCCTCGATGAAAGCCTGGGCACGGTGGGCGTAGTCGCGGTACATGTCCATGCTTGCGCAGGCAGGACTCATCAATACCGCATCGCCTTCCTTGGCCTGGGCTGCAGCCAACTGCACGGCCTGTGCCATATCCATGGCGTCTTGCAGCGGCACGCCCGTTTCCTGCAGCGCCTGCCTGATCAGCGGGGCATCGCGGCCAATCAACACCACGGCACGCACATAGCGTGAAACCGGCGCAGCCAGCGGCGCAAAGTCCTGGCCTTTGCCCAGACCACCCAGGATGAGCACCAAGCGGCGATCAGCCCCCAGGCCGCTCAAGGCGGCAACGGTGGCGCCCACATTCGTGCCCTTGCTGTCGTCGAAATACTCGACGCCATGCACCATGCCAATCGGTTCCACCCGATGCGGTTCGCCCCGATATTCGCGCAGGGCATACAGCATTGGCGCCAGCGACGCACCTGCCGCCTGGGCCAGCGCCAGGGCAGCCATGGCATTGGTGGCGTTGTGCCGGCCACGAATGCGCAGGACATCGGCAGGCAGCAGGCGCTGGATGACCAAGTCATCCTGTGGATCACGTGACTTACGGCCTGCCGTGTCCACATCCATGGCACGCACCAGCCAGGCCATGCCAGCCACCACTTCAATGCCAAAGTCGCCGGGGTTGCGCGGCATGTCAGCACCAAAGGTGACATGGGCACGCAGCTGAGGTTTTTGCAGCTTGACCTTCACCGGCGGGGGCAGCATGTCCATCACGACGCTGTCCTCGCGGTTGAGCACCATCAGCGCTTGCTTGCCAAAGATGTGCGCTTTGGCCGCCGCATAGGCCAGCATGCTGCCATGCCAGTCCAGGTGGTCTTGCGTGATGTTGAGCACCACCGCCGCAGTTGGTTCAAAGCCTTGCACGCCGTCGAGTTGAAAGCTGGACAGCTCCAGCACCCAGGCTTGGGGCAGGTCCTGTGTGTCGATACGGCCACTCAAGGTATCGAGCAGCGTCGGGCCGATATTGCCCGCCACACCGACGCTGAAGCCCGCGTGCTCCAGCAGCTTGCTCGTCAGCGAAGTGACGGTGGTCTTGCCATTGGTGCCGGTAATGGCCAGCACTTTGGGCTGGTAACCGTGTGCTGTTGCCAAGCCTTGCAAGGCAGCGGCAAACAAATCCAGTTCGCTGCCCACCGGCAAGCCAATGGCGCGTGCGGCATCAACCACCGGCGCAATCGATGCGGGCGTCAAGCCCGGCGACCGATAGACCGAGGTCAGGCCCTGCCCATCGACCAAGGCACTGCTCAGCGCACCACCAACAAATTGCACACCGGGCAACTCGGCCTGCAAAGCCGCCAACTGGGGTGGCGCTTCGCGCGTGTCGGCCACCGTCACCTGCGCGCCTGCGCGCACGCACCAGCGTGCCATGGCCATGCCCGATGCACCCAGCCCCAGGACCAGCACACGCTGACCTTGCAGGTGTTGCGCTTGCCCCTGGGGCCATTGCGCGGGCACGGGCGGCAATTCCTGCACAGGTGCAGCGTCTACAGGCTGTGCGGCCGTCACTTCAGCATCTGCCGTGTCAGAGATGCTGGGGTCGGCAAAGATTTGCGCCACAAAGGCGGCAGCGTCTTTGGCGGCGGTCAGGCTGGCCACATCAGGCACAGGCTCTGCCCATACTGGGAGCGCTTTATTTTCAGTAGCTTCCTGCGCTGTGTTTTCAAGCACTTCAGATACATTAGCATCTGAAACCAAGGCTACATCAGCGCTAGTAGCTCCTGAATTTTCTGTCACTGCGGGCACCGCCGCTGCAGACACATCGTTGCTGCAGGGCATGTGGGGGTGCAGATCTTCGGTATGCATGGTGCTTACCTCAGTTTCAGCGTGGACAGGCCAATCAGGCACAGCAGCATGGTGATGATCCAGAAACGGATCACGACCTGCGTTTCCTTCCAGCCGCTCTTTTCAAAGTGGTGGTGCAGCGGCGCCATCTTCAGCAGGCGGCGTCCTTCGCCATAGCGCTTTTTGGTGTATTTGAACCACACCACCTGCAGCATCACGGACAGGGCCTCGGCCACAAAGATGCCGCCCATGATGGCCAGCACAATCTCCTGGCGCACGATCACGGCGATCGTGCCCAGCGCGCCGCCCAAGGCCAGTGCGCCCACATCACCCATGAAGATTTGTGCAGGGTGGGCGTTGAACCACAGGAAAGCCAAACCAGCACCCGCCATTGCGCCGCAGAAAATCATCAATTCGCCTGTGCCTGGAATACTGGGGAAATGCAGGTACTTGGCGTAGTTGGCATTGCCCGTCACATAGGCAAAAATGCCCAGGGCCGTGCCGACCATGATGACGGGCATGATGGCCAAACCATCCAGACCATCGGTCAAATTGACCGCATTGCTGGCGCCCACAATCACCAGATAAGTGAGGATCACAAAGCCCAGCACGCCCAGCGGGTAGCTGATCTCCTTGAAGAAAGGCACCTGCAAACCGGCTTGTGGTGGCAAGTCCATTGAGAAGCCCGACTGCACCCAGGTCACAAACAGCTCAAATGCGCGGCTGTTGGAGTTCTCGGAGATGCTGAACACCAAGGCGATGGCAGCGATCAGACCAATCACCGACTGCCAGAAATACTTCTCGCGCGAGCGCATGCCCTCGGGGTCTTTGTTGACCACCTTGCGCCAGTCGTCCACCCAGCCAATGGCACCAAAGCCCATGGTGACCAGCAGCACAATCCAAACAAAGCGGTTGCTCAGGTCAAACCACAGCAGGGTGGAAATGGCAATCGCAAACAGAATCAGCACCCCACCCATGGTCGGTGTGCCGTTTTTCACCAGATGGGTTTGCATGGCGTAACCACGCACAGGCTGGCCGACTTTCAAAGCCGTGAGCATGCGAATGGCCTTGGGGCCTACGTACAACCCAAACGCCAGCGCAGTCATGGCCGCCATCACGGCGCGAAAGGTGATGTACTGCACCACGCGCAGAAAGCTAAAGTCCGGCGACAGTGTCTGCAGCCATTCAGCCAAGATCAGCAGCATGCTGCCCCCTCCCCGCAGGTGCATTCCAGCGCCTGCACCACTTGTTCCATCTTCATACTTCTTGAACCCTTGACCAGCACCGAGCCGATCTGGCCCATACGGGCCTGCACCGCTGCAATCAGCGTTGCCATCTCGTCAAAATGCTGCGCCCCTGCGCCGTACGCTGCGGTGGCGTGCTGCATCAAATCACCAATGACCATCAGGCTTTCAATACCTGCAGCCTTTGCACTAGCGCCCACTTCTGCATGGAAAGCAGGGCCTTGGTCGCCCACCTCGCCCATATCGCCAAGCACCAGCAGGCGCGGCGCTGGCAATTCAGCCAGCACGGCAATCGCGGCCTGCACGGAATCGGGGTTGGCGTTGTAGGTGTCATCGACCACATCAATACGGCGGCCCGCACAAACCACCGAGGTCGAACGCGAACGCCCCTTCACAGGCAAGAAAGCGCTCAGGCCCTGGGCAATCGCTGGCAGCGACACGCCCGCGGCCAGTGCACACGCCGTCGCTGCCAGTGCATTGCGCACGTTGTGGCGGCCTGCAATGTGCAGCGCACAGTCAAAACAGCCTTGCGGTGTGTGCACCTGCACTTGCCATGCACTATTCGCCCAAGTGGCAGTGATTGCCGTCACATCCGCACCCGCTAAGCCAAATGTCAGCACCTTGCGATCACCTGCCAATGCACGCCACAGCACAGTGAAATCATCGTCTGCAGGAAATACCGCCACGCCATCAGCCGGCAGGTGCGCAAACACGCTGGCGTTTTCCTTGGCCACCGCCTCCACGGTGTGCATGAATTCCTGGTGCTCGCGCTGCGCGTTGTTCACCAAAGCCACCGTGGGTTGCGCCATGCGTGCCAGCTCGGTGATTTCACCTGGGTGGTTCATGCCCAGTTCCACCACACCGATGTGATGCTGGGCCGTCATGCGGAACAGGGTCAGCGGCACGCCAATGGCATTGTTGAAATTGCCTTGCGTTGCCAATGCTGCCTCGCCCGCATGCGCGCGCAAGATGCTGGCGATCATCTGCGTCACCGTGGTCTTGCCATTGCTCCCGGTCACCGCAATCAGGGGCAGGTCGAACTGGCTGCGCCAGCCCCCGGCCAAAGCGCCCAACGCCACCGTTGTGTCTGGCACTTCAATGCCTGCCAAGCCCAACGCTTCCAAACCGCCGTGCGCAAGCGCAGCAGCGGCCAAGCCATCGCTTGTTACTTGGGGTAAAAAGTCGTTCGCATACATACGCTCACCCTTGAGCGCCACAAACAGGTCACCGGCTTGCAGCGTGCGGCTGTCGGTGTGCACGCGCAGCAAGGGCGTAGCGGGGTCACCCACCAGCCGCGCTTGCGGCTGGACGGGAGCAATCCACGCCAGTGCCTGTTGCAAAGTCATCATCACTTGTTCTGTCCTTCTCGCAGAGCCAAAGCGGCTCGTGCCTTGTCCATGTCCAAAAACGGGTGTTTCACGCCCATGATTTCCTGATAGTCCTCATGACCCTTGCCCGCCAGCAACACCACATCACGGGGGGCGGCCTGGGCAATGGCTTGGGTGATGGCCTGGGTGCGGTCCACCTGCACATGCATGTCCTGGGCCTGCATGCCATCCAAGATGTGCTGCACGATGGCCCCGGGCGCTTCGCCACGCGGGTTGTCGCTGGTGACCCAGACCACATCGGCCTGGCGCTGCGCAGCTTGGCCCATCAAAGGGCGCTTGGTCGCATCACGGTTGCCGCCACAGCCAAACACGCAGTGCAACTGGCCGCCACGTGCCTGAGCGACGGGCTGCAAACCTTTGAGTGCTTGCTCCAGCGCATCGGGCGTATGGGCATAGTCCACCACCACCAAGGGTTGTCCTGGCACGGCAATTTGCTGCATGCGGCCAGGCACGGGTTCCAGGTCCGCGCAGATTTGCACGGCATCGCTCAGGCTGATGCCCAGCGTGCGCAGCGTGGCCAACACGCCCAGCATGTTGCTGACGTTGTACTGTCCAATCAGGCCGGTTTCCATGGTGCAGACCTGCGCGCCTTCCTGCACCTCAAAGCACAGGCCACGCAGCCCGTGACGCACGTTTCGGGCTTGCAGGCGCGCGGGTGCATCGACCGCCACCGTCCACACATCCAGCCGGCCCTGGGCCATCAAATCCTGGGCCAAGACCATTCCCTGCACATCGTCGATGTTGATGACGGCAGCCTGGATGCCCTGCCACTCAAACAGCTTTGCCTTGGCCTGCCAGTAAGCCTGCATGCTGCCGTGGTAGTCCAGATGGTCCTGGGTGAAATTGGTGAAAATGGCGGTATGGATGCAGGTGCCATCCAGACGGTGCTCTTCAATGCCAATTGAAGACGCTTCTATCGCGCACGCCGCAATGCCTTGCTGTACATAGTCCGCAAAGGCATATTGCAGGCACACGGGGTCCGGCGTCGTTAGCCCGGTACTGACCACCTCTGGCGGCACACCAATGCCCAAGGTGCCGACCATGGCACAACCCTTACGCGTACCGTGCTGGTACTGGCCCAGCGCGTGAGCCAGCCACCAGGCCGTTGAGGTCTTGCCATTGGTGCCTGTCACCGCCAGCACTTGCAGCTGGTGCGATGGGTGCTTGCACCACGCAGCAGCGATGTCTGCCGTGGCAGCTTTCAAGCCAGCGAAACTGGCGACAGGCCCTTGCAGATCAAAGGCTTCCACGCCTGCTTGCTCCACCAGACAGGCGACAGCACCACGCTCCAAGGCCGATGCCACGTGCTTGCGCCCATCGGTCACGCCACCGGGCCAGGCAATAAAGCCATCACCGGGTTGCACCTGTCGGCTGTCGGTGCGCAGCTGGCCCGTCACACGGGCGCGCAGCCAGGCCACAGCCTGCTGCAGATCATTGAGTAATTCAGGGGGGCGACTCACAGGGATTCCTCCACGGGGTTGGCGACGATTTGCGGTTGCACCGCCATGTCAGGAGCCACTCCCAAGAGTCGCAAACTCTGCTGCACCACCGTGCTGAAGACGGGCGCAGCTACCGCTCCACCGTAGTAGACGCCAGTGCTTGGCTCGTCCACCATCACAGAGACAATGACGCGCGGGTTCTCTATCGGCGCCATGCCGGTAAACCAAGCGCGGTATTTTCCTGCGGCGTAGTTCTTGCCCACTTGCTTGCGTGCCGTACCTGACTTGCCACCCACGGAATAGCCCATGGTTTGCGCCCGCTGGCCGGTGCCGCCGGGGCCTGTGGCCATGGCCAGCATCTGCCGCACCTGTCCGGCCGTGCGCTCGGAGAACACAGGCACTCCCACGGGCGGCTTGTCGAGCTTGAGAATGGTGGCCGGAATCACCTTGCCCCCGTTAGAGAACACGGTGAACGAGCGCGTCATCTGCAGCAAGCTGGCAGACAGGCCATAGCCATAGGACATGGTGGCCTGCTCCACAGGACGCCATGTTTTGTACGGGCGCAGGCGGCCACTGGCCGCGCCGGGGAAGGCAATTTGCGGCTTTTGCCCAAAGCCCACGGCAGAGAAGGTCTCCCACATCTCTTGGGCGCTGAGCTGCTGCGCCAGCTTGACCATGCCCACGTTGGAGGACTTTTGAATCGTCCCCTCCAGCGTCAGCAGCCCATAGTTGCGGGTGTCCGAGATCACCGAGCCCGTTACATTGATGCGCCCGGGCGAGGTGTCAATCGGCGTGGTAGGGCGGTATTTGCCACTCTCCAAAGCCATGCCAACAGTGATGGGCTTGACGGTAGAGCCGGGTTCAAACACGTCGGTGATAGCCCGGTTGCGCAGCTGCTCGCCTGTCAAACGCTTGCGGTTCGACGGGTCGAAGCTGGGGTAATTCGCCAACGCCAGCAATTCACCGGTTTTGGCATCCATGACCACTGCCGAGCCACCCACCGCCTTGTGCGCGATCACCTGTTCCTTGAGTTTCTGATAGGCAAAAAACTGAATCTTGCTATCAATCGACAGCTGAATGTCGCGGCCATCGATCGGCGGAATCTCCTCACCCACACCTTCCACCACGCGTCCCAGACGGTCTTTAATCACCCTGCGTGAACCCTTGCGGCCTGCCAGATCGTTTTCAAACGCCAGCTCCATACCCTCCTGACCTTTGTCCTCGACATTGGTGAAACCCACGATGTGGGC
>JAEYRT010000211.1 GCA_023435325.1 Pseudomonadota bacterium
GCCCAGTGCTGCGCCGTGGATGGCTGCCACCACCAGCTTGTTGCTGGCTTCCAGGGCATTGCACACTTCCGGCAGCGAAGGGGGCATGGCAGGCTTGCCAAATTCACGGATGTCGGCGCCGGCGATAAAGGCCTTGCCCTCGCCCACGATCAACACGGCCTTGACGGCTGCATCGGCAGCAGCTTGTTCCACCGCTGCCAGCAAGCCAGCGCGCACCGCTTGTCCCAAGGCGTTCACGGGTGGATTGTCGATGCTGACGACCAAGACTTCGCCATCCAGGCGGGTTTGGACCACAGAAGCGGTGTTTTCACTCATTGCGCGTGTCTCCGAACAGATATTTCCAGGAAAAGCCGTTTGTACTACGACAATGACTCTTTACAATCACCTCAGTAATTGACAGAGCGTCAAATAATTTTGAACAATTACAAGGGATAACCCTATATGGACCTGCAATCCCTCACCCTGCTGGTTGAAATCATTGATAGCGGCAACCTCAGTCAGGCTGCGCGCAAACTCAAGATGACGCGTGCCAATGTGAGCTATCACCTGGCGCAGCTGGAAAAGTCGGTCGGTGTGCAGCTGGTCAAGCGCACCACGCGCCGGGTCGAACCCACCGAGGTGGGGCTGCGCCTGTATGAACATGGGCGCAACATCCACAACGAAATACTGGCGGCACGCGAAACCATCACCAACCTGGGGCAGGAGATGCGCGGGCGTGTCGGTATCAGTGTGCCCAGCGGCTATGGGCAGATGGTGGTCAGCCCCTGGTTGATCGAGTTCAAGCGCCTGTACCCCGGTATCGTGTTGGACGTGCTGTTCGAAAACCGTGCCGACAACCTGCGCGATGAGGTGGACATTGCCATCCGCGTGATGCAGGAGCCGCCGCTGTCCGTGGTGGCGCGTGCGCTGGGCGATGTGCGCTATGTGGCTTGCGCTTCCAAGGACTATGTGGAGCAGCATGGCCTGCCGCAAACACTGATGGAACTGCGTGCCAGCCCCTTGATTACGGCGGGGGTGATTGGCCGTCAGCTGCGCCTGTCGGCCTACCAGGGACTGGAGCGTCAGGAAGTGATGCTGGAGCCCATCCTCAGTTCCGAACACTTTCCGTTTCTGCGCGATGGCATTCTGGCGGGCCTGGGCGTGGGCCTGGTGCCGGACTATGTGGTCAAAGACAAGATTGCCAGCGGGGAGGTGCTCACCACGCTGACCGACTATCGCCTGAGCATTTTTGGCACGCACATGTACCTCCTGTATCTGCCCAACCGCCACCAGACGCGTGCCGTGCGCACCTGCATTGACTTTTTGCTGGCCAAGGCGCGCGGCACGGCCTTGCCTCAAATGTAGTCCCCAACCCGGGGTGCCGCCGCTGCCCGCTCAAGGGTGGCGCCTGCGTTCGTCATCACGATCACGGCGCGGCGATGGGGCACGGCGCTCTCCCCCCTCGTCACGACGCGGTGCCTGCTGCCGCATGTGCGGCGGGCGGTCCGGCCGTTGCGGGCGCAGCTGCGGCGGCCGCGGGCGCGCATCTGGCCGTACATGGGGCGGCCGTGGATGCCGGTCGGGTCGGAACAGGGGGCGGGGTGGTGGCGGTGGTGCCCAGCGATGGCCGGGTGGCGCCCAGCGGCCAGGGCGCCAGTGGTAACGGCTGCCGCTCCAGAGCCAGTCACCCCCCACCCATATGTGGTGTGGCGAAGGCGCAATCGTGCGGTACTCCACCCGCGGTGGTGGTGGATGGCCATATGTGGTGTAGACGGCGGTGCTGGTGTAGCCGTAATCGACATGGCCATCGTCCAAAGGCGCCACCACGCAGCCGCTGAGCAGGGCCGCACCACCCACGGCAGCCAGAAGCGCCCACACGCGTGGGTGCATGCGGCGCTTGAGATCGGAAACAGTGAATGGCATCGCAACTCCTTTTACCGGACCGCGGTGCGGCCCTAGCTAGCTCTTTAACGCAAAACCCCAGCCATATGCTGACTGGGGTTCGTTGCGCGGCGGTAAAGCCACGGTAAAGAAACGGTGCAATTTGTGACAGCGCCTGAACGGTGCCAGCGCTGTCACCCTGCCAGCAATTCAGCGATTAGATCTGGCGGTTTTGCAAGGCGGCAATCCGCTCTTCAATCGGTGGGTGGGTGGAGAACAGCTTGCCGATATTGCCCGTGATGCCCATGGCCTGCACGCTCTTGGGCAACTCGCCGGGATGCATGCCGCCCAGGCGTGCCAAGGCATTGACCATGGGTTGCTTGCGACCCATCAGCTGCGCAGCGCCGGCATCGGCACGGAACTCGCGCTGGCGCGAGAACCAGGCCACGATGATGGCGGCGACAAAGCCCAGCAGGATGTCCATGACGATGGTGGTCACGAAGTAGCCAATGCCGGGGCCGGAGTTTTCGGAATCGCCCTTGCGCAAGAAGCTGTCCACGGCATAACCGACCACGCGCGACAAGAACACCACAAAGGTGTTCATCACGCCTTGAATCAGTGTCATGGTGACCATGTCGCCATTGGCAATGTGCGCCACTTCGTGGCCGATCACTGCCTCGACTTCTTCACGCGTCATGCCCTGCAGCAGCCCGGTGGACACCGCCACCAGGGCGTTGTTCTTGAAGGCGCCGGTGGCAAACGCGTTGGGCTCGCCTTCATAAATGCCAACTTCAGGCATGCCGATGCCAGCCTTGTCGGCAAACTTGCGCACGGTGTCCACAATCCAGGCTTCATCGGCATTGCGGGGTTGTTCAATCACGTGCACGCCCGAGGACCACTTGGCCACGGGCTTGGAGATCAGCAGCGAGATGATGGCGCCACCAAAGCCCATGATGAAGGCAAACCCGAGCAAGGCACCCAGGTTCAGGCCATTGGCGGTCAGAAAACGGTTCACGCCCAGCAGGCTGGCCG
>JAEYRT010000280.1 GCA_023435325.1 Pseudomonadota bacterium
AAGCTGGCAAAGCGTGACCAGTGGCCGCCTGCCACACCCCACACCAGGCGAAACAGCAGCAAGGCCAGCACCACATGGCCCAGGCGTAGATGCCATTCCATGGCATTGCCGCCCATTTTGGCGGTGACGATCATGGCCACGGTGCTGGCCGCCAGCAGCCAGTGAAACAGACGGGTGGGCAGGTCCCAGATTCGCAAACGGGTGGAGGTGAGAGGGCGCATGGCTATCGAATGTACGTGGGCGACAACAAAGGCGGTTGCAGCGGATCAATAAATGAGTGCAGTGCTTGGGGAACCGGGAGCGCACGGCGATACTTCCTACTGGCAGTGCGTTTATTTTGTGGCAGTTTGCTATTGAGAAAGAAGAAAGGAAGTTTCCCCATGCGTATGAAAACTCTGTCTGCGGCGGTTCTGGCCATCTCTGCGGCGCTGACCGGTGTATCGGCGGCTGCAGACACGTTGAAGTTTGGCAAGGCAGAAGATGCCATCAAATATCGCCAGAATGCATTGTTCGTGATGAGCCAGCACTTTGGCAGCCTGGGCGCCATGGCCAATGGCCGCGCACCGTTCGATGCTGAAGTGGCCAAGCAAAACGCCGAAGTGCTGCAAACCCTGGCTGGCCTGCCCTGGCAGGCGTTTGGTGCAGGCACGGAAGGCGGCAAGTCCAAGCCCGAAATCTGGTCTGAAAAAGCCAAGTTTGACGAGCATGCCAACCAGTACAAGGCAGAAGCCGGCAAGCTCGTGGCTGCAGCCAAGACGGGTGATCTGGCGCAGTTGAAAGCAGCTTTTGGTCCTGCGGCCCAGACCTGCAAGGCTTGCCACGACGCCTTCCGCAACCGCTAAAGCCTTGACTGGCGATGCAAGGCCTGCCTAGGTCTTGCAAAAAAGAGAGCTGCTGGCGCCCGGTGCAATTGGTTTTCAGAATAAAAACTATCTGAAAACAAGCTGTATCAAGCGCAAGCAGCTCTTCTTTTTATGGTCTGTTGCTCAGGCTTCTGCCAGCAGCTTTTCAATCAAGCGGTGCAGTTCATCAAAATTGGGCTGGCCCACATAGGTTTTCACGATCTCCCCACGCTTGTTGACGATGTAGGTGGTGGGTGTGAGTTTGACATCGCCCCAGGCCTTGGCCACGGCGCCTGTGTTGTCCAGTGCCACGTTGAACGGCAGCTGGCGCGACTGGGCAAAGTTCACCACGTAACTGGGCGGGTCGTACTGCATGGCCACGGCCAGCGTGTCGTAACCGCGGTCCTTGTATTTGTTGTGCGTGGCAACAATCTCGGGCATCTCTGCCACGCAGGTGGTGCAGCTGGTGGCCCAGAAATTCACCAGCGTGACCTTGCCTTTGAGGTCGTTGGTGCTCTTGCTGGAGCCATCCAGCAGCACAAAGCTGGACGGCGGTGCAGGCTGCGCGCCTTCGCCCAAGAAAACATAAGCGCCTAATCCCGCAAAAGCGGCCAGCGCCACGCCTGCCACGATGTGTTTGATTGCCATAGATTGCTATTGTGCCAATTTGCACCGCAAGCCCGGCCCGATGCCTGAGCGGCGTGCTGCTGTTTGGAGCATGGAGCGAGGCAAAAGTTCGTGCTCCAGTTTGTCAGGACGCTGCCGATAATGCAGCCATGAGCAAGATCCCCCACCTGATGCGTTGCGCGGCCGCGATGGCAGCCGCCCTGGTGCTGAATGCATGCGGCAACCAAGAACCGGAAATGGCTTGGCAGCATGTGGACTGGGACGAAGCGGGCATCGAAATGCAGTTCCCGTGTCCACCCCAGTTTGCGCGCACCCCGGTCGATTTTGGGCTGGACATCGGCAGTGTGCCGGTGCACATGATGGGCTGCGATGCCGTGGACTCGACATTCGCCATGTCCTACTGGGTGCTGGATGACGCGAAGCTGGCGGACGATGCGCTGGCGTTCTGGCAAGTGGCCGCGCTGGCGAAGTTCGATGCCGTCGATGGCAGTGAGGCCAAGAGCGGCGCTGCTTTCGTGCCGCACGGGGCCATGGAGCTGCCACGCTCCATCCAGGCCACGGTGGAAGGCGAGGGGCGTGCAGGCTGGACCGTGACCACGCACGGGGTATGGTTTGCCCGCGAGGAACAAGACGGCAGGGCGCGCATCTACCATGCAGTGGTCTACGCACCCAAGGCATACCACCAGACCGCGCAAACCTTCTTTCAAAGCATTACGCTGAAATAACGCTTGCGGCACACGCTTGGCTGAGTGTGATGCAGGCCTATGCGAATCTGGCGCCACCTTGCAGCGCGCCATAATGACAGTGATGAAAAAGGCCCCATGACCCCCACTGCCAACCATATTTTGTTGATTGCCCATGCGCCTTTGGCCCACGCCCTGCGCGACTGTGCGTTGCACGTGTTTGCGGACTGTGGACCGGATGTGAGCGTGCTGGACGTGCCTCCCAATGAAAGCCCAGAGGTGACATTGGCCACGGCGCGCACCCTGCTTGCGCAAAGCGGCGCAGCGCGCACCCTGGTCATGGCCGATGTGTTCGGTGCCACGCCCAGCAACGTGGCTCACCGCCTGGTCGAAGGCAGCGAAGCACGCCTGCTGGTGGGGGTGAACCTGCCCATGCTGCTGCGTGCCATCTGCTATCGCCATGAAACACTGGAGTCGCAGGCCGAACGTGCCCTGACGGGCGGACAGCAAGGCATGTTGCAGGTGGGTGCGGGCAATGCCTTACAGAACCAGAATTCCCGGAAAGAACATGGTCAAGACAGAGATCACCATCAGCAATAAATTGGGTCTGCACGCACGTGCCTCCGCCAAGCTGACCAAGCTTGCAGGCAGTTTTCCCTGCGATGTCTGGATGAGCAAGGGCGACCGCCGCATCAATGCCAAGAGCATCATGGGCGTGATGATGCTGGCCGCAGGCATGGGCTCGGTGGTGGAGCTGGAGACGGATGGCGATCAGGAGCAGGAAGCCATGGATGCCTTGCTGTTCCTGATCAATGACAAATTTGGCGAAGGCGAATAACAACCTGGGCGTGTAGCGGTTTGCGCTGCACGCATGAACCGAGCTACAGCCCTGCGTCGTGCGTGGCGCAGGACGCAGCGCTTACAAGGACACGGGCATGACATTTGCCATCCACGGACTGGCGGTATCGCGCGGCATTGCCATCGGCCGCGCAGTGGTGGTTGCGGCCAGCCGCATCGAAGTGCGTCACTATTTCATCGAGGCTTCCCAGGTCGAGGCCGAGCTGGGCCGCGCACGCAAGGCCCGAGATGCCGTGGTCGACGAACTGCAGCGCTTGGTCAGCGATCTGCCGGAAGACGCGCCGGGTGAGCTGGGGGCGCTGCTGGAAGTGCACCTCATGCTGCTGCAGGACGAGGTGCTGGCCGCCGGCGTGCGCCACTGGATTGCCGAGCGTTTCTACAACGCCGAGTGGGCGCTGATGACGCAGCTGGAGCAGATCTCGCGCCAGTTCGACGAAATGGAAGACCCGTATCTGCGCGAGCGCAAGGCCGATCTGGAGCAGGTAGCGGACCGCATCTTGCGCCATATGCGCGGCATTGCGGCCAGTCCGGTGCCGCAGCCTCCTGCCGGGGCAGCCGGCGAGCAGCCCGCGCTGGATGGCATGTCCGACACCCCGCTGGTGCTGGTGGCGCAGGACTTGTCGCCGGCAGACATGCTGCAGTTCAAGCGCAGTCTGTTCGCCGGTTTCGTGACCGCCGTGGGTGGCAAGACCAGTCACACCGCCATTGTGGCGCGCAGCATGGACATCCCTGCCGTGGTTGGCGCACGCGCTGCCAGCCAGCTGATCCGCCAGGATGACTGGGTCATCATTGATGGCAATGCCGGCATTGTGCTGGTCGATCCTTCGCCCATCATCCTGGATGAATACCGCTTTCGCCAGCGCCAGGATGTGCTGGAGCGCGAACGTCTGGCGCGGTTGCGCCACACGCCAGCCGTCACGCTGGATGGGCAGAAAGTCCAGCTGCTGGCCAATATCGAGCAGCCAGGCGATGCAGCAGGTGCGGTGCATGCAGGTGCCGTCGGTGTCGGCCTGTTCCGCAGTGAATTTCTGTTCATGGGCCGTGAGGGCAAGTTGCCCGGTGAAGAAGAGCAGTTTGCGGCGTACAAAGCCGCCGTCGAAGGCATGCAAGGTCTGCCGGTCACGATCCGCACCATTGACGTGGGGGCCGACAAGCCGCTGGACAAAGGGGTGAAGGATGCCTCGCTCAACCCTGCATTGGGTCTGCGCGCCATCCGCTGGAGTCTGGCCGAGCCGGCCATGTTCCGTACCCAGCTGCGTGCCATCTTGCGGGCCGCCGCGTTTGGCAAGGTGCAGATGCTGTTCCCCATGGTTTCGCATCAGCATGAGGTGGACAGCATCCTGGCGCAACTCAGGCTGGCACAAGCGGAACTGGATGCGCGTGCAGTGCCCTACGGACAGGTGCAGTTGGGTGCCATGATCGAAATCCCGGCAGCAGCCCTGATGGTGCGCAGCTTGCTCCGGCACTTCGACTTTGTCTCCATCGGCACCAACGACCTGATCCAGTACACGCTGGCCATTGACCGTGCCGATGAGGCCGTGGCACACCTGTACGACCCGCTGCACCCTGCCGTGCTGAGCTTGGTGGCGCAAGTCATTCAGGCTGCCAATGCCATGGGCAAGCAGGTCTGTGTGTGTGGTGAGATGGCCGGTGATGCCAGCATGACGCGCTTGTTGCTCGGCCTCGGCCTGCGCAGCTTCTCCATGCATCCTGCGCAGATCTTGAACGTCAAGCAGGAAGTGCTGCGTGCCGATACGCGCAAGCTGCAGGTCTGGGCGCAGCAGGTGCTGAATGCCGAAGTGCCGGCCGCTTTGCTGGAAGCCGAGGGCTGAGAGTTCTTGGTGGCAACAGAAACCTTGCAGGTGGTAAATTAATTGAGATTAATTCTCATTCAGTGTTATAGTCTGCAGCACTGAGTCGCCAAACTTGCTCTGGTGGGGAAGGACTGGCACTGCAGTGGTTTTGTTTTCATCGTGGGGCGACAAACAGGTCCGTACAGCCTGGGCGTCGTTTTTTTGCCAGCCAGCGGCTATGCCCGGTTAGCCACGCAACTTTTCTCCGGTGGACAGTGGATGTGAAAAACAGAAGCGCCAAGCGCTTGTCCTCTCTTGTTTTGAGATAGATAAATATCTGAAATCAAGGCAGCAAAAGCGTTGACAGCTATAAAAAAGCAACCTCAAGGGTTGCTTTTTTGTTGCCTGTTCCCAGACCTGTTCCCAGACGCCTAGACACCTGCCGCGTGTGCCTGCTGGTCGGCGTGGTAGCTGGAGCGCACCATGGCGCCAACGGCCGCGTGGCTGAAACCCATTTTGTACGCCTCTTCTTCAAACATCTTGAAGGTGTCAGGGTGCACATAGCGGCGCACGGGCAGGTGGCTGTTGGTGGGGGCGAGGTACTGGCCAATGGTCAGCATTTCGATGTCGTGCGCGCGCATGTCGCGCATCACTTCCAGAATTTCCTCATCGGTCTCACCCAGGCCCACCATCAAGCCGCTCTTGGTCGGCACATCGGGATGCAGGGCCTTGAACTTCTTGAGCAGATTCAGGCTGAACTGGTAGTCCGAACCCGGGCGCGCTTCCTTGTACAGGCGTGGAATGGTTTCCAGGTTGTGGTTCATCACGTCTGGCGGAGCGGCCTTCAGGATTTCCAGTGCGCGATCATCACGGCCACGGAAGTCAGGCACCAGAATTTCAATTTGCGTATTGGGCGACAGCGCGCGTGTTTGCTTGATGCACTCCACAAAGTGGCCGGAGCCACCGTCGCGCAGATCGTCGCGGTCCACGCTGGTGATCACCACATACTTCAGGCGCAGGCGGGCAATGGTTTCGGCCAGCTTGCGTGGCTCGTCCGCATCCAGCGGGTCGGGGCGGCCATGGCCCACGTCGCAAAACGGGCAGCGGCGCGTGCACTTGTCCCCCATGATCATGAAGGTGGCCGTGCCCTTGCCAAAGCATTCGCCAATGTTGGGGCAGGAAGCCTCTTCGCAGACGGTGTGCAGCTTTTGCTCGCGCAGAATGTCCTTGATCTCGTAAAAACGCGTGGTGGGGCTGCCGGCCTTGACGCGGATCCACTCGGGCTTCTTCAGCGCCGGTGCCTGCTCGACCTTGACGGGGATGCGCGAGAGCTTGGCGGCTGCCTTCTGCTTGGCCAAAGGGTTGTAGTTCTCGGCGGACTGCGCTTCGCGCACGACTTCGTTGCTGCTCATGGTGTGTGCTCTCAGGGCGCAAGGCGGGTGATCAGCTGGTTGCCAAACACGTGAGCCACCTCACTCCAGGTTGTCTGGACACCGATTGTAGAAAGATCAACGGTGGCCATGCCTGCATAACCGCAAGGATTGATGCGGCGATAGGGCTCCAGGTCCATGTCCACATTCAAGGCCACGCCGTGGTAGGTGCAGTGGCGGCTGACCTTGATGCCCAGTGCTGCGATCTTGCCCAGCCCCGTAAAGTCGGGTTGTGGCGCAGCGCTGCCGGGCTCGCGCCGCTGGGGGCGCTGTTCCAGCACGGCGTGGCTGCGCGGATCGTCCAATCGCACGTAAATGCCTGGAGCACCGGCCACGCGATGGCCTGTCACGCCATAGTGCGCCAGCGTGCGGATAACGGCTTCTTCCAGGCGGTACACGTACTCTTTGACAAAGTAGCCCAGGCGCTGCAAATCCAGCAGCGGATAAGCCACCACCTGCCCGGGGCCGTGGTAGGTGACCTGACCACCACGGTTGGTCGCCACCACGGGTATGTCGCCGGGCACCAGCACGTGTTCGGACTTGCCCGCCAAGCCCTGGGTAAAGGTAGGGGAATGCTCCACCAGCCACAACGCATCGGCAGTGCCTGCATCTCGGTTGGCGGTGAAAGCCTGCATGGCGGCATGGCATGCGGCATAGTCCACGCGCCCCAGCAGGCGAGCATCCAGGGCAGGCGCTGCAGACATGGGCGCCTGGCTCAAAGCACCACCTTGACCATGGGATGGCTGGTCAGCGCACGGTACAGGTTGTCCAGCTGCTCGCGGCTGGTGGCGGTGACGGTGATGGTCACGCCCAGATATTTGCCCGTGCTGCTGGGGCGCAGTTCCACGGTGGAGGCGTCGAAAAATGGATCGTACTCTTTGGCGACTTTGGTGATGGCGTGCACAAAGTCGTCCACATGCAGACCCATGACCTTGATGGGAAACAGGCTGGGGTATTCGATCAGCGAGTCCTTGCGAGGATCGGTGCTAGCGGAGGTGTCGGTCATGGTGATGATGATTAGGAAAGCAAAGGGTTTTGCTTGGTTCGTCGGTCATTGTGCGCTATCGTTGCGCCGCTGGTCGCGGAGCCCGCGGCTGGTGGGTGTATGCGC
Source organism: Pseudomonadota bacterium (assembly GCA_023435325.1). Classification (GTDB taxonomy): domain Bacteria; phylum Pseudomonadota; class Gammaproteobacteria; order Burkholderiales; family Burkholderiaceae_C; genus Comamonas. Next base: position 7,345 of record JAEYRT010000280.1, read on the forward strand.
CATAGGGCTGCGCGATGCAATCGTGAAAACCCGTGTTCTTGTTGGTGTCTGGAGACACTGACGGCACAGGATTGTCCGTGAAAACCCCCGGAACATGTCGGAGGACATTAGTGCAAAACGGGTTTCTACGTATAATCGGAGGCTTTGTAAAAATTCCGGTTTGAGTTTTTGGCTCACACAACACATGAACCATCAAGCCCCTGAATCGGAATTTGAGGACGAAGAGCCGCAAATCAAGCCCCTGACGCCTGAAGAGGCTGCAGCGTGGCGCAAACGCCAGCCCAGAATGTCCATGTGGCGCATTCTGGCCGTGCAGGTACTGTTTGGTGCCGTGGTTGCGCTGCTGGCTTGGTGGATTGCGGGTCGTGCAGCCGGCTGGTCAGCCGCCTATGGTGCGCTGGCCATCGTGGTGCCTGCAGCATTGTTCGCCCGAGGTGTGGCGCGCAACAGCGGCAGTGCAGCACAGGCAGGCAGTGCGATCGCAAGGCTTTTTGCCTGGGAATTTGTCAAGTTGGCGCTCTGTATTGCCATGCTGGCTGCAGCGCCCTTCTTGGTACCAAACCTGCACTGGCTGGCGTTGCTGGCGGGTTTGGTGGTAACGATGAAAACGTACTGGCTGGTTCTGATCACAGGACGAGCCAGTGTCCGAAAAACCGATTGATTTGAGAGAAGAGTTCACCGATGGCAGCCGACGCGCACGCTCCAACCGCAAGTGAATACATTGTTCACCACTTGCAGCACCTGCAAAATATCAAGCAGAACTCCATCATCGACTTTTCGGTGGTGAACCTCGACTCCATCGCAGTGAGCATCATCTGCGGCGTTTTGGGTCTGTTTGTGCTGTGGCTGGCCGCACGCAAGGCGACTTCCGGTGTTCCTGGCCGCTTCCAGGCAGCCGTGGAGATGCTGGTGGAAATGGTGGACAACCAGGCCAAGGCCAATATCCACAATGCTGAATCGCGCAAGTTCATCGCACCTTTGGCGCTGACCGTGTTCGTCTGGATTTTCCTGATGAACGCCATGGACTTGCTGCCCGTGGACTTGCTGCCCGTGCTGTGGCAAACCGCGCAGGGCGACTCGCATGCGTACCTGCGTGTCGTGCCTACCGCTGACTTGTCGACCACACTGGGTCTGTCCACTGGCGTGCTGTTGCTGTGCTTCTTCTACAGCCTGAAGATCAAGGGCGCTGGCGGCTGGGCCCACGAGCTGGTGACTGCACCCTTCGGTACTTCCAAGAATCCTATCTTCGCCCTGATCTTGGGCGTGGTTAATCTGCTGATGCAGATCATTGAATATGTTGCCAAGACGGTTTCGCACGGTATGCGACTGTTCGGCAATATGTACGCTGGTGAGTTGGTGTTCTGCCTGATTGCCCTGATGGGTGGTGCGGCTGCCATGTCGCTCTCTGGTGTGTTGCTCCCCGTGGGGCACATCATTGCAGGCTCTATCTGGGCGATCTTCCACATCTTGATCATCACCCTGCAGGCCTTCATTTTCATGATGCTGACGCTGATTTATCTCGGCCAGGCGCATGAAGCCCACTGACCTTTCCCTTTCAACTTCAACTTTCCTTTAATCCCTAGGAGTCATCATGGAAAACATTCTCGGTCTCGTCGCTCTGGCTTGTGGTCTGATCGTTGGTCTGGGCGCTATCGGCGCTTCGATCGGTATCGCACTGATGGGCGGTAAGTTCCTGGAATCCTCGGCTCGCCAGCCTGAGCTGATCAACGAACTGCAAACCAAGATGTTCATCTTGGCTGGTCTGATCGACGCTGCTTTCCTGATCGGTGTTGCTATCGCCCTGCTGTTCGCTTTCGCCAACCCCTTCGTCCTGGCCTAAGCTCCGATCAACGCCCTAGAAAGAAAGGTGTTGCCGTGAGTATCAACGCGACCCTGTTCGTTCAGTGCATCGTTTTCCTGATCTTGGTGCTGTTCACGATGAAGTTCGTGTGGCCCCCGATTGCGAAGGCGTTGGACGAGCGAGCCCAGAAAATCGCCGATGGCCTCGCTGCTGCTGACAAGGCCAAGACCGAGCTGAGCGCTGCTAACAAGCGCGTGGAGCAGGAATTGGCTCAGACACGCAACGAGACAGCATCGCGGCTTGCGGACGCCGATCGCCGCGCCCAGGCCATCGTTGAAGAAGCCAAGGCCCGCGCGACAGAAGAAGGCAACAAGATTGTTGCTGCTGCCCGCGCCGAAGCTGAACAGCAAGCCATTGCTGCCCGTGAAGCCCTGCGTGAGCAAGTGGCTGCATTGGCCGTGAAGGGCGCTGAGCAAATCCTCCGCAAGGAAGTGAATGCCGGCGTTCATGCTGATCTGCTGAACCGTCTGAAGACAGAGCTGTAAGGAAAGCAAAAATGGCAGAACTCGCCACCATTGCCCGCCCTTACGCTGAAGCATTGTTCAAGGCCAGCTCCGCCAGCGGTGCTGACTTGAACAGCACTGTCGCTTGGGTGGAGGAATTGGCGGCGATTGCCGCCAATCCGCAATTGCGTCAACTGGCCGACAGCCCCAAGGTGACAGTCGAGCAAGTGCTCGACGTCATCACTGGCGTGGCCCGTTCGGCTTTGCCCGATGCCGCTCGCAATTTCCTGCGCGTCATCATTGAAAACGGTCGCCTGGATGCCCTGCCTGAAGTGGCTGTGCAGTTCCGCGGCATCGTGAACCGCCTCAATGGCTCGTCCGACGCTATCGTCTACAGCGCTTTCCCTGTAGAGGAAGCCGCTTTGCAAGACATCAGCGATGCGCTGCAAAAGCGCTTTGGTCGCAAGCTGAACCTGTCCGTACAGATCGATGAATCCTTGATCGGCGGCGTTCGCGTGGTGGTGGGCGACGAGGTGCTGGATACCTCCGTCAAGGCGCGTCTGGAACAAATGAAAGCGGCCCTCACTGCGTAAGCGGATTGAGGTCTCGGCTAACCAAAAGAAAGAAGGAAAGAGTCATGCAACTCAATCCCGCAGAAATTTCTGAACTGATTAAGAGCCGCATCGAAGGGCTGGAAGCTAACGCCGATATCCGTAATCAAGGCACTGTGGTGTCTGTGACCGACGGTATCGTTCGCGTGCACGGCTTGTCGGACGTGATGCAAGGCGAAATGTTGGAATTCCCCGCAACAGCGGACGGCCAGCCTTCTTATGGCCTGGCTCTGAACCTGGAGCGTGATTCCGTTGGTGCGGTGATCTTGGGTGAGTACACCCACATCGCTGAAGGTGACACTGTCAAGTGCACCGGCCGTATCTTGGAAGTTCCCGTGGGCCCCGAACTGGTCGGCCGTGTGGTGAACGCGCTGGGCCAGCCTATCGACGGCAAGGGCCCTATCAACGCCAAGATGACCGACGTGATCGAAAAGGTTGCGCCTGGTGTGATCGCACGTCAATCCGTGGATCAACCTCTGCAAACCGGTATCAAGTCCATCGACTCCATGGTTCCCGTGGGCCGTGGTCAGCGTGAGTTGATCATTGGTGACCGCCAGACTGGTAAGACCGCTGTTGCGATCGACGCCATCATCAACCAAAAGGGTCAAGGCGTTACCTGTATCTACGTGGCAATTGGTCAGAAGGCTTCTTCGATCAAGAACGTGGTGCGTGCTTTGGAACAAGCTGGCGCGATGGAATACACCATCGTGGTGGCTGCTACCGCTTCTGAATCTGCTGCGATGCAGTACGTGTCGGCCTACTCCGGCTGCACGATGGGTGAATACTTCCGCGATCGCGGTGAAGACGCCCTGATCGTTTATGACGATCTGTCCAAGCAGGCTGTGGCTTACCGTCAGGTTTCTCTGCTGCTGCGTCGCCCACCAGGACGTGAAGCTTTCCCTGGCGACGTGTTCTATCTCCACTCGCGTCTGCTGGAGCGTGCCGCTCGCGTGAACGCCGACTACGTGGAAGCCTTCACCAAGGGTGAAGTCAAGGGCAAGACAGGTTCGCTGACCGCGCTGCCTATCATCGAAACACAGGCTGGCGACGTGTCTGCTTTCGTTCCTACGAACGTGATTTCGATTACTGACGGCCAGATCTTCCTGGAAACCAACCTGTTCAACGCTGGTATCCGTCCCGCTATTAACGCTGGTATCTCGGTGTCCCGCGTGGGTGGTGCTGCACAGACCAAGCTGGTCAAGGGCCTGTCCGGCGGTATCCGTACCGACCTGGCGCAGTACCGTGAACTGGCTGCGTTCGCGCAGTTCGCTTCCGACCTGGACGACGCAACCCGCAAGCAGCTGGACCGTGGTGCGCGCGTGACTGAACTGCTCAAGCAGCCTCAGTACTCGCCCCTGTCTACCGCTTTGATGGGCGCCTCGCTGTTCGCAGTGAACAAGGGTTTCATGGACGATATCGACGTGAAGCAAGTGCTGGCATTCGAATCTGGTCTGCACCAGTTCCTGAAGACCAGCCATGGTGCTTTGCTGGACCGTCTGAACGAAAAGCGTGCTTTCGACAAGGAAGGCAAGGACGAAGCTGAATTGACCGCTGCCATCGCTGCGTTCAAGAAGTCGTTCGCTTAATCCGGACGAGGAGCCATCATGGCAGCAGGCAAGGAAATACGCGGCAAGATCAAATCGGTGGAAAACACCAAGAAGATCACTAAAGCCATGGAAATGGTGGCTGCATCCAAAATGCGCAAGGCGCAGGAACGGATGCTGGCTGCCCGTCCATACAGCGAGAAAGTCCGCAATATTGCAGCCCATCTTGGCGAAGCCAACCCCGAGTACGTGCATCCGTTCATGCAAGTGCATGCGGATGCAAAGAAGGCTGGCGTCATCGTGGTGACGACCGACAAGGGGTTGTGCGGCGGCATGAACACCAACGTGTTGCGTGCCGTGACCAACAAGTTGCGCGAACTGCAAGATGCAGGCATCTCCGCTGAGACAGTGGCCATTGGCAGCAAGGGACTGGCATTCCTGAACCGTATTGGTGCCAAGGTGGTCTCTCAAGCCACAGCACTGGGCGATCAGCCCCACCTGGACAGGCTCGTTGGGCCGGTCAAGGTGCTGTTGGACCAATACGCTGAAGGCAAGCTGAGCGCGGTGTACCTGAGCTACACCAAGTTCATCAACACCATGAAGCAAGAGTCGGTGGTGGAGCAGTTGCTTCCATTGTCGAACGAGCAAATGCAAGCCGAGAAGACGGGTGCATCGTGGGAATACATCTACGAACCTGACGCACAGAGCGTGATCGATGATCTGCTGCTGCGTTACGTGGAGTCCCTCGTGTACCAGGCCGTTGCGGAAAACATGGCGTCCGAGCAATCGGCGCGCATGGTGGCCATGAAGGCCGCGACCGACAACGCGGGCAACGTCATCAGCGAGTTGAAGCTGGTCTACAACAAGACGCGTCAGGCAGCCATTACGACCGAGTTGTCGGAAATCGTGGCCGGCGCCGCCGCTGTGTAAACGGCTTTAACAGACAAACAGATTGGAGCAAAGAATGGCTCAAGCACAAGGCAAGATTGTTCAATGTATCGGCGCCGTGGTTGACGTGGAGTTCCCACGTGACCAGATGCCCAAGGTGTACGACGCCCTGAAGTTGGAAGGCTCGGCCCTGACTCTGGAAGTGCAGCAGCAGCTGGGTGACGGCATCGTCCGTACCATTGCGCTGGGCTCTTCCGACGGTTTGAAGCGTGGTCTGGTGGTAACCAATACCGGTTCCGCCATCACCGTGCCCGTGGGCAAGGCGACCCTGGGTCGCATCATGGACGTGTTGGGTAACCCCATCGACGAACGTGGTCCCGTGGACCAGACACAAACTGCCCAGATCCACCGCAAGGCGCCTGCGTACGACGAACTGTCGCCTTCGCAGGAACTGCTGGAAACTGGTATCAAGGTGATCGACTTGGTCTGCCCCTTCGCCAAGGGTGGTAAGGTGGGTCTGTTCGGTGGTGCCGGTGTGGGCAAGACCGTGAACATGATGGAGTTGATCAACAACATCGCCAAGGCACACTCGGGTCTGTCCGTGTTTGCCGGTGTTGGTGAACGTACCCGTGAAGGTAACGACTTCTATCACGAAATGTCCGACGCGGGCGTTGTGAACCAAGAGAACTTGGGCGAGTCCAAGGTGGCCATGGTTTACGGTCAGATGAACGAGCCTCCAGGAAACCGTCTGCGCGTTGCGCTGACTGGCCTGACCATGGCTGAGTCTTTCCGTGACGAAGGCAAGGACGTTCTGTTCTTCGTGGACAACATCTATCGTTACACCCTGGCCGGTACCGAAGTGTCCGCGCTGCTGGGCCGTATGCCTTCCGCCGTGGGTTATCAGCCCACACTGGCTGAAGAAATGGGCCGTCTGCAAGAGCGTATTACTTCGACCAAGGTGGGTTCGATCACTTCGATCCAGGCCGTGTACGTGCCTGCGGACGACTTGACCGACCCCTCGCCAGCAACTACGTTCGCCCACTTGGACTCGACCGTGGTTCTGTCGCGTGACATCGCTTCGCTGGGTATCTACCCCGCTGTGGACCCTCTGGACTCCACCAGCCGTCAGCTGGACCCCCAAGTGGTGGGCGAAGAGCACTACACCGTGGCTCGCCAGGTGCAGGGCACGCTGCAGCGCTACAAGGAACTGCGCGACATCATCGCGATTCTGGGTATGGACGAACTGGCGCCTGAAGACAAACTGGTCGTGGCCCGCGCTCGTAAGATCCAGCGTTTCCTGTCGCAGCCTTTCCACGTGGCTGAAGTGTTTACTGGCGCCCCCGGCAAGTACGTGCCTCTGGCTGAAACCATCCGTGGTTTCAAGATGATCGTGGCCGGCGAGTGCGATCACCTGCCCGAGCAGGCTTTCTACATGGTTGGCACCATCGACGAAGCCTTCGAAAAGGCCAAGAAGCTGGCTGCTTAATTTGCCCTGAACGCCGAGGCGCAAGTCTCGGCGTTGCAAGCAAACAAGCCCAGTCCCACCTTTTCTAGGAGCAAAGATGAACACCATCCATGTTGATGTGGTCAGTGCCGAAGAGTCCCTCTTCTCCGGTGCAGCGCGCTTTGTCGCTCTGCCTGGTGAAGCAGGCGAGCTGGGTATTTTGCCCAAGCACACTCCGCTGATCTCTCGCATCAAGCCCGGTTCCGTGCGCATCGAATTGCCCGATGGCAGCGAAGAATTCATCTTCGTGGCCGGTGGCATTTTGGAAGTGCAACCCAACAGCGTCACCGTTCTGTCTGACACCGCGATCCGCGGCAAGGACCTGGACGAGGAAAAGGCACGCGCTGCGCAGGCTGCCGCCGAAGAAGCCATGAAAAACGCCAACAATGACGTTGATCTGGCCAAGGCACAGTCCGAACTGGCCGTGCTGGCTGCCCAAATGGCAGCGCTGCGCAAGTACCGCGGCAAGCACTGATTTCGGGCAACCGAAAAAAAGCCACCGGCAAGGTGGCTTTTTTTATGTCAGCTTCAAGAAAAACGTAGCTTCTAGCGCTTGCTGGTCAACGTTTTCAAATAGAAAACATTTCGAAATCCTTGACTGTCAAGCGTTAGCTGCTCATTTATTTCAGGCTGCTGGGCGGCAATTTGCCCTTCACCAGGTGGGGTAAAAACCGGCGTTTCCCTGCTACACCTTCGACATCAGTGCGCGGCTGAACATGTTCCAAGGCGTTCGGCTGAGGAAATGGTGCTTGGCGCAACTGAAAAGTTCTTTTCAATGCAGGCGTTGCAGTTCGTAAAGAATGCAAGGCGTCTTGAGGCGTGGCGGTGTGTGTTGCCATCAGTTGAAAAGAACTTATCGCTCTTTGAAGAAGCGCCCCTGTATTACCGGTGCATCGGGCAAACCTGTGTCCGCGGGTGATGCCGCCATGTCACTGTGCCGGGGAAAATGGGCGATCAGCAGTTTGGAGACGCGCTCCAAGGCCTGTTCCATTCCTTGCGCATAAGCCTGGTCCTGAAAAGACTGTTGCATGTCGTGCACCACGGCGTCCCAGAAAGCCTGTTCTATCGCGCGGGCGGCGGCGCGGTCCGCAACGATTTCAATGGCATGGTCGGCCAGCAGCAGATAAATCAGCACACCGTTGTTGTGTTCGGTATCCCAGGTACGCAGTTTGCCAAACAGGCTTACGGCACGTTCGCGGGCAGAGGCGCCGCGCCAGATATAGCTGTAAGGCAGGCCCCCTTCCACACACAGACGAATCTGGCTGGTGTGCTGCGATTCACTGGCCGCCACGGCTTGTTCCAGACGCACTAGCACAGCCGGAGGAAAAGCCTTTTGCACTTGTCCTTCTGTCCAGCGGTGGCGCCACAAGCGTGAAATTTTATGTACCAAGCTTGTCATGCCTACCAACTCCCTGAGGCGCCTCCGCCCCCAAAACTGCCTCCCCCGCCAGAACTGAAGCCGCCTCCGCCGAAG
>JAEYRT010000297.1 GCA_023435325.1 Pseudomonadota bacterium
GCGCCGGTTTCGCGCATGATGGCCAGTGAGCGCATGTCGCTCACCAGGTTGTTGTAGCCAAAGCTGGCACCGCGCTCGCAGGCGGTGAACATGTCGGGGTCCTGGCCCACTTCGATGGCGGCAGCGCATGCCTTGTCGATGACATTCTTCATGTCATGGGGTGCCAGGAACTGCCCCTTTTTGATGTTGACCGGCTTGCCGCACTGGGCCACGGCGCGGATGAAGTCCGTCTGGCGGCACAGGAAGGCGGGGGTCTGCAGCATGTCGACCACAGCGGCCACGTGGGGAATTTCTTCCACGGTGTGCACGTCGGTCAGCACGGGCACACCAATTTCCTTGCGCACCTTGGCCAGAATTTCCAGGCCTTTTTCCATGCCGGGGCCACGAAAGCTCGTGCCCGAGGAGCGGTTGGCCTTGTCAAAGCTGCTCTTGAACAGGAAGTTGATGCCCAGCTCGGATGTGATTTCCTTGAGCTGGCCAGCCACGTCCATCTGCAACTGCTCGGACTCGACCACGCAGGGGCCGGCAATCAAGAAAAAGCGCTGGTCCAGACCAATGTCAAAGCCGCAGAGTTTCATGGTGTTTCCTTTGTGCATGTCCAGCATGCTTCAAAAATGAAAGCTGCTAGCGCTGGTATATCAATAACTTCAGATGTATTTGATGCCAAAATCGTTGAATTGCAAGCGCTGGCAGCTCCTTTTTTTGCTATTTCCTTGGATGGAAATTTAAGCCTTCTTGCCTGTCTTGGCGTGGCTGTCCATGGCCGCCTTGATGAAGGCGTTGAACAGGGGGTGACCATTCCAGGGGGTGGACTTGAACTCGGGGTGGAATTGCACGCCGATGTACCAGGGGTGTACTTCCTTGGGCAGTTCCACGATTTCGGTCAACTGCTCGCGCTGGGTCAGCGCAGAGATCACCAGACCCGCTTCGCGCAGCTTGTCCAGGTACTGCACATTGGCTTCGTAGCGGTGGCGGTGACGCTCGGTCACCACGTCGCCGTAGATGCTGTGTGCCAGCGTGCCGGGCTGCACGTCGGAAGACTGTGCGCCCAGGCGCATGGTGCCGCCCAGGTCGGAATTGGCGTCACGCGTCTTGATCGTGCCGTCCTCGTCCTTCCACTCGGTGATCAAGGCGATCACGGGGTTGGGGGTGTTGGGGTCAAACTCGGTGGAGTTTGCACCTTCCAGGCCCGCCATGTGGCGTGCGTATTCGATGGTCGCAACCTGCATGCCCAGGCAAATGCCCAGATAAGGCACCTTGTTTTCACGGGCAAATTTGGCGGTCGAAATCTTGCCTTCCACGCCACGCGAGCCAAAGCCGCCGGGCACCAGGATGGCGTCGTACTTGGACAGCTGCTCCTTGGCATTGGCGTCGGTGATGGTTTCCGAGTCCACGTGCGTGATCTTCACGCGGGTGTGGTTGCGCAGACCAGCGTGCTTCAATGCTTCGTTGACGGACTTGTACGCATCCGACAGTTCCACGTACTTGCCCACCATCGCCACTTGCACTTCGCCCTGGGGGTGCTCGGTTTCATACACCAAGTCGTCCCAGCGCTTGAGGTTGGCGGGGGCGGTGTTCAGGCGCAGCTTGTCGCAGATCAGGCCGTCCAGACCTTGCTCGTGCAGCATGCGGGGCACCTTGTAGATGGTGTCCACATCCCACATGGAGATCACGCCCCACTCCTGCACATTGGTGAACAGCGAAATCTTCTCGCGCTCTTCGCTGGGGACGGCGTACTGCGCACGGCACAGCAGCGCATCGGGCTGGATGCCGATTTCGCGCAGCTTCTGCACGGTGTGCTGGGTGGGCTTGGTCTTGAGTTCACCAGCCGCAGCAATGTAGGGCAAGTAGCTCAGGTGTACGAAAGCGGAATTGTTCTGGCCCAGCTTCAGGGACAGCTGGCGCACGGCTTCCAGGAAAGGCAGGGACTCGATGTCGCCCACGGTGCCGCCGATTTCGCAAATCGCCACGTCCACTGCGTGATCGGTGCCAATGCCGGCGCCGCGCTTGACGTATTCCTGGATTTCGTTGGTGATGTGGGGGATGACCTGCACGGTCTTGCCCAGATAGTCGCCACGACGTTCCTTCTCCAGCACGGTCTGGTAGATGCGACCCGTGGTGAAGTTGTTGGACTGGCGCATGCGGGTTTCAATGAAACGCTCGTAGTGGCCCAAATCCAGGTCAGTTTCGGCGCCGGCGTCCGTCACAAACACTTCGCCGTGTTGGAAGGGGGACATCGTACCGGGGTCCACGTTGATGTACGGGTCCAGCTTGATGAGGGTGACTTTGAGGCCGCGCGATTCGAGCAGCGCAGCAAGGGAGGCTGAGGCGATTCCCTTGCCCAGGGAAGACACCACACCGCCTGTGACGAAGACGAATTTGGTCATGTCTTGTGTTTTTATGGTGGTGGGAGGGTAGGGACGGTTCATTACTGAACTATCCCCCCTAAGAACCGGACTTGCGACTTTCATCGCATCCGGCTCAAGCACAACGCACCATTCATTCGGTAGTTGGAATCCATGATTGTAAATCGCGGACCTTACCCCCGAGGAATGCGAAGCCTTTGAGAGGCCGGCTTTGCAACTGTCAGCCCAAGAGCATGCAGTCGTGTATGGCAGACCGGGTGCAGAAGCACCCGATTGGACATTGCATCTGACCCACCATCCACTCTGCGAACAATGTGGTGGTCATGCCATCCGCTTTGATAATCCAAAGGTTCTGTGCAAAGTGCACAACGCCCGTCCTGTTTGATGAATAACATCGAAGTCTCGTACTGGTACGCCATGCTTTTAGCCATGCGCTTCGTTCTTAACTTCTCGCCATACACCTCCCAAACTGGGTCAAAAGGCTTGTATTCCCCTTTGATCTTCTCGTGTCGCACGATCTCTGTATCAGCAAGCTTTAACAGTTTCCATGTGCGCGAACCCTCTGCCGTTCTCACGGTTGCAGCAAACTCGTCACGATCATCAATGCGCTGCCAGTAACGGCTTTTGCACCATGGCCTCGACTTATTCGAATGGCGTCTTCTTGACCAACGCATCAGGCGCCAGTAAATCAGACTATCCATTCGACTGAAGGTTTCTTTCGCCACCACCGGATGGTGGTACTGCGCCCACCCCCGAAGGATTGGGTTTAGTTTGGCAATGAGATACTCCTGCTTCACCGAGATATGTGTTTTCACGATCTCCTTGACCTTGCGATAAAACGCTTGCACGTTCTTTTTGCTTGGTTTGATGAGCAACTTCCCTTTGTATTTGCGGAAGTTCCATCCCAGGAAATCAAACCCATCATCCATGTGCACGACTTTCGTCTTCTCCAGAGACAGTCGCAGCCCTCGTTGTGCAAGGAATGCTTCCATCCAAGGCCTGATTTCCTTGTGCAGCAACTCTTGCGAGTGGCCTGTCACCACAAAATCGTCGGCGTACCGGATCACATGAACTTTGAGCCTCTTGACCTTTGACTTTCCGTATTTCGTAACTAAGTACGATTTCAGGTCAGCCTCCAGCCCATTCAGACACATATTCGCCAAGGTTGGCGAGATGATGCCGCCTTGTGGCGTCCCTTCTTCGGTGGGCGATAAGCGACCCTGATGGATCACTCCGGCTTTCAGCCACTTGCGCAAGATTGTCTTGTTCATCGGAACATGACGCATTAGCCACGCATGGTTGATATGGTCAAAGCAGCCTTCGATATCCGCCTCCAGCACCCAAGGGGCTGCGCCCTTTTGGGCGGTTGAGACAAATATCTGACCCATTGCATCTGCCGTTGAGCGATTTTTCCTAAAGCCGTAGCTGTTCGGATCGCTCGTGGTTTCAGCCACAGGCTCTAGGCTTAGCAGGTGGAGTGCCTGCATCGCCCGATCAAACATGGTTGGAATGCCCAGAGGACGCTCTTTCCCGTTTGACTTGGGGATATAGACCCGCCGAAGCGGTTTTGCCCGATACCCCCGTTGCTGCTTTAACCGACCTATCGCCGCCCATTTCAGGGCAGGTGAATCCCAAAGCTGACGATCGACACCTGCCGTTCGCTTACCTTGGTTTTCAGTAACTCGTCTTACCGCCAAGGCTCTGGCGGAAAACGAGTGGATTAAAGACCTTTGCAAAGCTTTCACTCTGCGCCAGTCCTTCTCCTGCGTAGCCTTCGCTATACGTTGCTGCGTTGTTCGCACGAACCGCTCAACCAGATGCCAATCAATGGCATGCCAGTCTTGCGGCTCGCGTGAGGACGCAGAACCACTGGAGTCAATGGTCTCTCTCATGCTTTCCTCTCCGAGTGATTCCCTCCGAAGACGCACGAGAGCCCCAACGGGGATTCGTACATCCCCATTGGGTTCGATAAACATAAGCAGCCGTCTAACGACGGTTGCACCAAGTGGAAGTGGGCACGCTTTCGCGTTAGGACACAGGCCCCTATGCCACCCGTTACAGGCAGCCCTTCGCTTTTTCCACCATCCCATACCCCCTCATCCAACAGGTCGCCTTGCGGCTTCCCTGCCTGCGTGCTTGCGCATACAGGCGGACAGTGGGGCTTACCACGTTCCCTGATCTACCGACATGAATAGATTGCTCTTGTCATGTCTATCCGTTTAGGGCTCATCTCTCCTGGGGCTGCATCATTGACGACGAATTTCTACTTCACACAGAAATTGCCTACAGCGCACCTTTTGGTTATGGCTTATCAGCAGATTTAGCCATTCAATCCTTACCCAGGTTCGAACGATGATTCACATTACGTTGCCCATGCGGAACTAGCCTAGCCTCGCAACCGCTCTTCTGCTGACAGTCTTCCATTTCTTTCCTCGCGAAAAGAAATAGCCGTTTCCGGGAGTACATTGTCCAGTGAGCTTCACACAGAGCCATTACTGGCTTTGCATGTCACCGTAGGCTACTCGTGGTCGTACACGAGGTCGCAGCATCCAAGAGCAGGAGTGCGACAAGACAGATGAGAGCTTTTCGCTCCTCGTTTATTTGCAACCCACTTGAAATAAATTTCAAGCGTGTCTCATCCTCGCCACATTGCTGTGGCGAAAATGCTTCAAAACGGCGCGCAAATCCTGGAAGGGATGTGCTGATACTTGCCTTTCCCCTTGTGAGGGAAGGCATGCAGCCGAATTGAGCCATTCGGCTGCAAATTTAAGTTGCTACTATTTTTTGTAGCAATTGAGCTTGCGCCACTAAGGCTTGTCGTTCATTTAAAGGGTGGTACGAGACCACGAAGCGCGACACGTGTCGCACGTAAAACGGAATATAGGTGCCGTCAGACAAAGGCCGTAGCACGCTAGGTCAATCGACCTTGGGCATGTCGCTGGTTATGGGCTCGCTTGATTGACAGCTGGGGTGTGCTGCCTCTGCTACATTCGCGCCATGCAAGAACTCGCTGGCAAACACATTGTTTTGGGCCTCTCAGGGGGCGTTGCTTGTTATAAAACCGCGCATTTGTGCCGACTGCTGACCAAGGCCGGAGCCACCGTGCAGGTGGTGATGACCGAAGCGGCCGAGCAATTCATCACCCCGGTCACCATGCAGGCGCTCTCGGGCCGCACGGTCTATACCTCGCAGTGGGACAGCCGTGAAGGCAACAACATGCCCCACATCAATCTGAGCCGCGAGGCCGATGCCATTGTCATTGCCCCGTGCAGTGCCGATTTCGTCGCCAAGCTGGCGCAAGGCCGGGCCGATGAGTTGCTGAGCCTGATGTGCATTGCCCGCCCCATCGAACGTGTGCCGCTGCTACTGGCGCCGGCCATGAACCGCGAGATGTGGGCACATCCTGCCACGCAGCGCAACTTTGCACAGGCCGCTGCCGATGGCGCGCATGTACTGGGTGTAGGCGTGGGCGAGCAG
>JAEYRT010000088.1 GCA_023435325.1 Pseudomonadota bacterium
ACCTCTTCCAGAACTTCGGTAATGCGCGCTTGCAAGCCCATCAGATAGGCTCGCACTTGCGCTACGCTGGCGGTTTGCTCTTGCACGCAGACTCCTTAGCTCTTGATGGCGCGATAAACAATATCGCGGCGGTATTGCATGCCATCGAAATGGATGCCACGGGCCACGTCATACACACGCTGCTGTGCCTGGCGCACGCTGTCGGCCAGCACCGTCACGCACAGCACACGGCCACCCGATGTCACAGGCTGACCTGCTTGATTGAGTTGCGTGCCGGCATGGAACACCACGGCATCATCGGCTTCGGCAGGCAAGCCTGTGATGACATCACCCTTGCGGGGCGCTTCAGGATAGCCAGCGGCCGCCATAACCACGCCCAGTGCAGTGCGGCGGTCCCATTCCAGTTCGACCTGATCCAGCCTGCCATCCACAGCTGCCAGCATCACGTCCACCAGATCGCTCTTGAGGCGCATCATGATGGGCTGGGTTTCCGGATCACCCATGCGGGTGTTGAATTCCAGGGTTTTGGGATGACCGTTTTCATCAATCATCAGACCCGCGTACAAGAAGCCCGTGAAAGGCACGCCATCTTTTTCCATGCCGCGAATGGTGGGCAGGATGATTTCGCGCATGGCCCGAGCGTGCACGTCCGCCGTCACCACAGGCGCAGGCGAATATGCGCCCATGCCGCCGGTGTTGGGGCCTTCGTCGTTGTCCTTGAGGCGCTTGTGATCCTGGCTGGTGGCCATGGCGACCACGTTCTTGCCGTCACACAGCACGATGAAGGAGGCCTCTTCACCCGAGAGGAATTCCTCAATCACCACGCGTGCACCACCTTCGTTGTGTTGCACACCGTATTTGTTGTCCACCAGCATGAAGTCCACTGCATCGTGGGCTTCTTGCAGCGTCATGGCAACCACCACACCCTTGCCTGCGGCCAGACCGTCAGCCTTGATCACGATGGGCGCGCCCAGGCGATCCACAAAGGCGTGTGCCGCGACGGGGTCGATGAAGGTGTCGTAGTCCGCCGTGGGAATGCTGTGGCGACGCATGAATGCCTTGGAAAAGGCCTTGGACGATTCCAGCTGCGCCGCAGCCTTGGTGGGACCAAAAATCTTCAGACCATGGGAGCGGAATTCGTCCACCACACCCGCAGCCAAAGGTGCTTCCGGGCCGACCACGCTCAGGCCAATGCCTTCGGCCTGCGCCCATTCACGCAGCGCCACCACATCGGTGAAAGCCACGTTTTGAATTTTTCCGCCAGCCAGGGCTGTGCCACCATTGCCTGGAGCCACAAACACCTTGGTCGCCTTGGGCGACTGGGCCAACTTCCACGCCAGGGCGTGCTCACGGCCACCGCCGCCAATCACAAGAATTTTCATATTTCAGCGTTGTGGTAGACGTCTTGAACGTCATCCAAATCTTCCAGAACATCCAACAGTTTTTGCATGCGCTCGGCGTCTTCGCCTTGCAGCTCAATAGTGTTTTCAGGGCGCATGGTGACTTCGGCCACCTCAGCCTTCAGGCCGGCAGCTTCCAGTGCATTTTTGACCGACTCAAACTCGTTGGGCGCTGTCAGCACTTCAATGGCGCCCTCCTCATCGGTCACCACATCCTCGGCACCGGCTTCCAGGGCCACTTCCATGACCTGGTCTTCGTCCGTACCGGGCGCAAAAATGATCTGGCCACAGTGCTTGAACTGGAAAGCCACCGAGCCTTCGGTGCCCATGTTACCGCCGTACTTGTTGAACGCGTGACGCACTTCCGCCACCGTGCGCACCTTGTTGTCGGTCATGGTGTCAACGATGATGGCCGCACCACCGATGCCATAGCCTTCGTAACGGATTTCCTCGTAGCTCACGCCTTCGAGGTTGCCCGTGGCCTTGTCGATATTGCGCTTGATATTGTCCGCAGGCATGTTGGCAGCTTTGGCCTTGTCCACTGCCAGGCGCAGACGAGGATTGGCATTCAGGTCACCGCCGCCTTGGCGGGCAGCCACCATGATTTCACGAATGATTCGGGTCCAGATACGGCCGCGCGTTTCATCCTGACGACCCTTGCGGTGCTGGATGTTGGCCCATTTGCTATGTCCTGCCACGGGAAATCCTTTGGTCTTGATTTAATCTACTGGGCATGAATTCTACTTTTGACAGCGCCACTTGACAGAGGAAACCCGAACATGGCCCCTGCATTACCCATTGCCCAGCGCGGCGACACCGTTTGCCATCTCTTACCCGGCATGGCCAACCGCCATGGTTTGATCACCGGAGCCACAGGCACGGGCAAAACCGTGACCTTGCAAAAAATGGCAGAAAGCCTGTCCTTGGCCGGCGTTCCTGTCTTTTTAGCGGATATCAAGGGTGACCTAACGGGCATCAGCCAGGCGGGCCAGATCGGCGGCAAGCTGGCAGCTTCCCTGCAAGAACGTGGCATTGCGCTGCCGGAGTCAGTGACCTGCCCCAGCACGCTGTGGGACGTGTTTGGCCAGCAAGGCCACCCCGTGCGTGCCACGGTCTCGGACATGGGGCCCTTGCTGCTGGGTCGCATGCTGGGGCTGAACGATACGCAAATGGGTGTGCTCAACATCGTCTTCAAAATCGCCGATGACAACGGCCTGTTGCTGCTGGATCTCAAGGATCTGCGCACCATGCTGCAACATGTGGGCGACAACGCCAAGCAGTTCACCACCGAATACGGCAACATCTCGGCCGCCAGCGTGGGCGCCATCCAGCGTGGCCTGTTGCAGATCGAGACCCAGGGAGGTGACCAGTTCTTTGGCGAGCCCATGCTCAACATCGAGGATCTGATGCAGACCGACGGCCAGGGTCGGGGCGTGATCAACATTCTGGCAGCCGACAAGCTGATGCAGTCCCCACGCCTGTACTCCACCTTTTTGTTGTGGATGCTCTCGGAACTGTTTGAGCAACTGCCCGAAGTGGGCGACCCCGACAAGCCCAAACTGGCTTTCTTTTTTGATGAAGCGCACCTGCTGTTCAACGATGCGCCCAAAGCACTGATTGAACGCATCGAACTGGTGGTGCGCCTGGTGCGCTCCAAAGGCGTGGGCGTGTACTTTGTCACGCAAAACCCCATGGACATTCCCGACAGCGTGCTGGCGCAGCTGGGCAACCGTGTGCAGCACGCCCTGCGTGCCTTCACGCCCAAGGACCAAAAAGCCGTCAAGGCCACGGCGCAGACCATGCGCCCCAACCCTGAAGTGGATATCGAAGCCGCCATCACCGAACTGGCCGTCGGCGAGGCACTGATCAGTTTCCTGGATGCCAAAGGACGCCCCGGCATCACCCAGCGGGTGTATGTGATTCCACCTGGCAGCCACATCGGCCCCATCGATGACACCCAGCGCCGCCGCTTGCTCGCCGCTTCTCTGGTGGCAGGCATTTATGAAAAAGCCGTGGACCGCGAATCGGCCTATGAAGTGCTCAGCAGCCGCGCAGCCCAGGCACCCGCTGCGACAGGGGGCATGCAAGACAAAACAGCAGCAACAGCCGCTTCGGAGGGGGGAATGATGGACGGTTTGCAGGAGTTTCTGTTTGGCTCCACCGGCCCTCGCGGCGGCAAAAAGGACGGCCTGGTGCAAAGCCTGGTCAAGTCCACCACACGCAACATGGCCAACCAGTTGGGGCGCCAGATCCTGCGCGGCGTGCTGGGCAGCTTGACGGGCAGCAAGCGGTAAATTGCGGGGGCCCTGCATCAGGGAATGTGCGACTTCTACCGCACGCAGCCACTGCCTACAGTGGCTTCCCTATGCCACACACCACCACTTTGCCCGCTTTATCGGTCATGCAACTGCATGTGCAGGACCGCATTGCCCACCTGCAACTGTCGCAACCCGACCGCCTGAACACCATGCATCCGCAGTTCTGGCGGGATCTGGATGCAGCCCTCAGCGCCATCAGCACCCACAGTGATGTTCGCGCCCTCGTCATCAGCAGCACAGGCAAGCATTTCAGTGCCGGCATGGCGCTGGACACCTTCGCCAACCCCGACTTCGCCCCTCAGGACCAAAGCCCCGAAGGGCGCGCTGCACTGTCGGAGTTTTTGTGGGACATGCAGCAGGTCTTCACGCGCATCGAACAGTTGCGCATTCCGGTGATTGCCGCCATCCAGGGCGGTTGCATCGGCGGCGCGCTGGACATGGTGTGCTGCGCCTGCATCCGCTATGCCACGCAAGAAGCTTTTTTCTGCGTGCAGGAAATCAACATCGGCATGGTGGCCGACCTGGGCAGTCTGCAGCGTCTGCCCAAGCTGCTGCCCATGGGGCTGGTCAAGGAACTGGCCTACACCGGCCGCCGCTGGCCCGCGCAGGCAGCACTGAACCACGGCTTCATCAACGCGATGTTCGAGACACAGGAAGCCATGCTGGCGGCCGCCATGCAATGCGCACAAGAAATTGCCGCCAAGCCCCCGATTGCCATCTGGGGCAGCAAACAAGCCCTGGACTTTGCACGCGACCACAGTGTGCAAGACAGCCTGCGCCAGATGGGCTGGCTGCAGGCAGGCATCTGGAGCAACCGCCATGTCATGGAATCGGTGCAGGCCACGCAGCAAAAGCGCGCGGGGGCATTCCCGGCGCTGGCACCGCAGCGCTCATTTGGCCAGATGTGATTTTTCTAGCGCGAAAAGCTGTGCGGATGTGCGCAAGGTCAAAGAAAACACCCTTGCGTACACAGACAAGATAAGGACTTGCCACATAGGAAATGAGAAAACAGCACAATGCACGCCATCGTAATGTGCAGTGGCATGCCACGTGCTTGAGGCAGAAACAACAGCCACATCCCTCGGCCACGGTGCGCCGTCCGCACTTTTTCCAATTACCGACACCGACTATGAGCACCGTCCACCTCATCGACCACCCCCTCGTCCAGCACAAACTGACCTTGATGCGCCGCAAGGAAGCCAGCACCAACAGCTTTCGCCGCATGCTCGGTGAGCTGTCCACACTGATGGCTTACGAGTTGACCCGCGACTTTCCCCTGTCGGACATCGAGATCGAAACGCCCATGGAAAAGATGACGGGCAAGGTCATCGACG
The DNA here is from genome assembly GCA_023435325.1 of Pseudomonadota bacterium. GTDB lineage: Bacteria > Pseudomonadota > Gammaproteobacteria > Burkholderiales > Burkholderiaceae_C > Comamonas. The sequence continues at coordinate 5,053 of JAEYRT010000088.1, forward strand.
GCAAGAAGCTGGCACTGGTGTCGATTCTGCGTGCAGGCAATGGTTTCCTGGACGGCATGCTCAATGTGGTGCCCGGCGCACGCATTGGCCACATCGGCCTGTTCCGTGATCCCGAGACACTCAAGCCCGTCGAGTACTACTACAAGATGCCCGAGAACATGGGCGAGCGCGACGTGATTGTGGTGGACCCCATGCTGGCCACCGGCAATTCCGCCGCTGCTGCCGTGCAGCAACTCAAGGACAAGAGCCAACCCAAGTCCATCAAGTTCATGTGCTTGCTGGCTGCGCCCGAAGGCATCAAGACCATGCAGGCGGCCCACCCCGATGTGGACATCTACACCGCAGCGATTGACCGCGAGCTGGACAGCCACGGCTACATCCTGCCCGGCCTGGGCGATGCAGGTGACCGCATCTTTGGTACGAAATAAGGTGCCAGACACATGCAAAGGCTTCCCCCATGGGAAGCCTTTTTTGTAGCTGCGCAGTGCGCGCCTAGCTATAAAACATAGCTGCTAACGCTGAGCAGACAAGACTTTCAAATACTTTTGATTTGCAAAACCTTATCCATCAAGCGTTAGCAGCTACTATTTTCATCTACGTTCTGGATGCTTGAAACTCAATCCACCAGGCCGACGAACACGTGCTGCACGTCGTCGTCGTTCTCCAGGCCAGCCAGGAAAGCCTGCACTTCTTCCTGCTGCTCGGCCGACAGGCTGGACATGCTCACCGGGTTTTTGGCCTTGTAGCCCAGCTTGACCGACAGCACCTTGATGCCCTGCGCGGGCAGTGCTTTGGAGACGCTGTCCAGATCGGTGGGATCGGTGATGAACAAGGTCACGCCTTCTTCGTCACCAGCTTCAAAATCCTGCGCACCCGCTTCGATGGCGGCCAGTTCCGGGTCGGCACCGTTTTCAGCCTCACCTTCGATCATGCCCACATGGTCAAAATCCCAGGCCACGGCCGTCATCTGACCCTTGCGGAAGCACACCCGCATATTGGGCGCAGTGCGGTTGGGGTTGTCGGTCAGGCACTCGACCATCACTGGCACACGGTGCGGGGCGTAGCCTTCAAAAATCACGCTGGAGTAGTTGACTGCATCGGCTCCCACGCCCGAGCCCTTTTTCACCGCACGGTCCAGCGTTTCTTTGGACATGGAAGCCTTGCGGGCCGCTTCAATCGCCATGCGCAGGCGTGCGTTGCTGCCGGGGTCGCCACCGCCCAGGCGGGCTGCCACGGTGATTTCCTTGACCAACTTGCCAAACAGCTTGCCTTTGGCATCCGCAACCAGGGCCTTGCCCTTGGCTTTCCATTGCGCTCCCATACGGGGCCTTTCTCGAAAAAGAACAAAAAAGCCGCACAACAGGCGCGGCATAGAATGACTGAGCGGGATTTATACACCTGCCACAGTGGCCACAGCGCCATCATTGCCAAGTTTTTGTGCCTTCCTTCGCCCTGTTTGCGCACCCGCAAGCCTTTCACCAGGAGACACCACGATGCCATTTGTATTTCACCGCTCTGCCGCACTGCTTGCTTCCTCCCTTTGGCTTGCTTGTGCAGCCCAGGCCCTGGAGGTCACGCCCGAAGTCGTGGCCAAGGATCTGCAGCACCCCTGGGCCGTGGCGTTCTTGCCTGATGGCCGGTTTCTGGTGACCGAACGCCCTGGCCGCATGCGCGTGGTTGCGGCGGATGGCACGTTGGGTGCGCCCTTGCTGGGTCTGCCGGCCATTGCTGCCGGAGGTCAGGGCGGGCTGCTGGATGTGGTGCTGGACAGCGACTTTGCCAGCAATCGCACCGTGTACTTTTGCTATGCCGAGCCTGCCCTGAATGGCAGCAACAGCACCGCCCTGGCCAAGGCGCAGTTGTCGGCCGATCAACGGCAACTCGAGAACCTGCAGGTGATCTTCAGCCAAAAGCCCAAAAAGGCCAGCCAGCTGCACTTTGGCTGCCGCATTGTGGAGCGCCCCGATGGCACGCTGCTGCTGACGCTGGGCGAGCGCTCCCATTTCCCTGAAGAGGCCCAGAATCTGCAAAGCCATCTGGGCAAGATCGTGCGCATCCACAAAGACGGCAGCGTGCCCAAAGACAACCCCTTTGTGGGCCGCAGCGATGCCCTGCCCGAAATCTGGAGCTATGGCCACCGCAGCCCGCAAGGTGCGGCATTGGCCCCCGATGGCACGTTCTGGATGAATGAACACGGCCCGCGAGGTGGCGATGAGATCAACCGTCCGGAGCCCGGCAAGAACTATGGCTGGCCCGTGATCACCTACGGCGTGAATTACAGCGGCACCAAAGTCGGTGAAGGCATCACGCACAAGGACGGCATGGAGCAGCCCGTGCACCAGTGGACGCCGTCGATCGCCGTGTCGGGAATGGCCTTCATCACCTCCGACCGCTACCCCGGCTGGCAAGGCCAGATGGTGGTGGGAGCCCTCAAGACCAAGAGCCTGGAGCGCATCACGCTGGATGGCGACAAGGTCCGCAAGGTGGAGCCGCTTCTACCCAAGCTCGGACAGCGTGTGCGCGATGTGCGCCAGGGGCCCGATGGCTGGCTGTATGTGCTGACCGATGAGAACAAAGGCCAGTTGCTGCGCTTGCGCACACAGCCTTGAACGCCGCTGGTTTGCGCCAGCTCAGGGCTGCGCAGCACGCAGCCAGGCCTCGATGTCCGCATAGTCCTGCACTGTGACAGGCACCATTTGGCGGTAATTTTTGGTCTCCAGCCAGGGCTGGATACGCGCTGGTTGTTCCAAAAACACGCGGGCAATGGCCTGCTTGAGGTCGGCGCACAGCCGCTGGTCCCAGACATAGGGGCTGGCCGTAATCGCGGGGGAGCGCCAGAGCGCACGCCCCGTAAAGTCGCCCACCTGATGACTGGCGACAAAGGCCGCATCCACCTTGCCCTTGCGCAGCGCAGCCAGGGCTTTGTCATGCCCACCCATGTACAGCACATGTCCAAAGAACTGCTCGATGCCATAGCCGGTCAGCTGCCGCACGGCCAAACGGGGAATGACTGCCCCGGACGTGCTGGCGGGGTCGGTCAATGCCACTTTCAGGCCGCGCAAGTCCTGCAGGCTGTGCGCTTTGGAGTTGGCCGCGACCAACAAGACCGAGTGGTACTGCGCCAGGGTATTGTGGTTGGAGAAAGCCGCAAATGGCTCAAACTGCCGGGAGCGCTGGCGCAACATGGCATAGCTGGCAGGACCGAGTTCAGCCACATGCGTCTGCCCGGACAGCAATCCCTCCACCACAGCCGCATAGGAGGCCGCAGGCATCCACTGCACGGGCAGCGCGGTCGCTTCACGCAGGGCCTGCAGCAGGCTGGCCTGGCGTTCCTGCTTCAGACTGTTGGCATTTTTGGGAATCACGGCCAGGTGCAGCACGGGTGGTCGCACGCAGTTTGTGAGAGGTTGAGGTTCTCGTTCCCGATCCCGTTCCTGCGCTTGCGCCGCCATGGCACATGCCCCCAGCAGTGCTGCAACCGCATTCATCCACACCGTTTTCATGAGACTTCCATCACCTCTTGCTGCAACATGATTTGCGCTTTGGCAGCCGGCACCGGCCGGCTGAGAAAATAGCCCTGCACCACATCACAACCCGCTGTTTTCAGATACACCAGCTGGTCCATCAGCTCCACCCCTTCCGCCACCACTTGCAGCTTGAGGTTGTGCGCCAAGGTGATGATGGAGGTCACCAGCACCCCAGCTTCCTTGCTGCTGCGCAACTCGTTCACAAAGGATTTGTCCAGCTTGATGGTGTTGATGGGCAAGGCGCGGATCTGGCTCAGGCTGGAAAACCCTGTTCCAAAGTCATCCAGACCAATTTGCACGCCCATGTTTTGCAATTGACTCAATACGCGCACCGCCAGCCCGACCGGCTCCACCAGACTGCTCTCGGTGATTTCCACCTCGATATCGCTGCCGCGCACGCCATTGCGCTGCAGGCAGGTGGCCACGCGCACCGGGAAGGCCGTGTCGCGCAGCTGCATGGGCGAGACATTGAAGGCAATCGGCACCACCGGCAGGCCTGCCAGACGCCAAGCCGCGATTTGTTCGCAGCACGCCTGCATGACCCAGTCACCCAAGGCTTCGATGTGGCCGTTCTCTTCTGCGAGCGGAATGAAATCCCCGGGATAGACCAGGCCCAGCTCCGGGTGCTCCCAGCGCACCAGGGCTTCAAAGCCCACCACCCGGCGGTCTTCCAGGCGCACCTTGGGCTGAAAGTGCAGCACCAGCTGGTTCTGCGCAATGGCTTGCGGCAGCTGGCGCGCCAGTCGGTAGCTGCGCTCGCGATCAGGATTGAGCAGGCTGTCGTAGTAGGTATAGCAGCAGCGCCCCGCTTTTTTGGAGGCATACATGGCCGTGTCCGCGTGGCGGCAGAGCATGTGGGTGTCATGTCCATCCCGCGGGAAAAATGCAATACCGATGCTGGGCGACACCTGCAAGGCGTGATCCACCAGGCCTTCGTAAGGCACTGACAAGCCTTCCACCAGCTTTTGCGCCAACACATCCATATCGGTCATGCGCTCCATGGCCGTGACCAGCACGGCAAACTCGTCTCCGCCCATGCGGGCGATGATGTCGCTGCTGCGCAGCAGTTGCTGCAGACGCTGTGCCACTTGCTGCAGCAAGGCATCCCCCACATGGTGCCCCAGGGTGTCGTTGATGTGCTTGAAGCGGTCCAGATCCAGATACAGCAGCGCGTAATGCTTGCGGCTGCGCCGCGCCAGCGCCAGATGACTGGTCACCAGCTCATGGAACATGCGCCGGTTGTACAGGCCAGTGAGGTGATCGGTGGCCGCCAGATCCAGCGCGCGCTGTTTTTCGCTCTCCAGCTGGGCAATCAATTCCTGCTTGTCGTGGTCCGCCTTGGTCAGGGCATTGAACAGCTTCAGGCGCCGCTGCATGGTACGTAGCAACAAGCCGGTAGCCAGCACGGCCAGCACGCTCACCACGCTCAGCTGCCACCATGAACGGCTGGCGTTGGCTTCATGAGCGGCATACACCTCTTGCCACTGACGGCTCACGACCACCGTAAACGGCAGGTGATTGGCCCGGTGATAGCTCACCAAACGCGGCTCGGCGTGGCCCATCCATGCCGATTGCGAACTGCTCAAATGCATCAGATCGGCGAACTCCGCCAGTTTGTTGGCCGCGCGTGGCGACAACATGCCGCCAGCGGCCATGGCCGCCACCACGCTGCCATCGGATGCCAGCAGATGGATGCTGCCACTGTCGCCCACCTCCATGTCTTGGTACAGACTCAGGAAATAGCCCATGTCCATGGTCAGCAACAAATAGCCCTGGACAGTACCGGCCTCATCGCCCAGACACAGCATCAGCGGCACCTGCCATGCCTGCTCCGCACTGGTGATGGGCTGGATGTTGTTGTGCATCAACACCACGCCTGCACTCGCCCTGCAGGTGTTTGGCAGGGTGGTCAGCAAAGATTGCGTATGCTGTGCATCAAAACTTCGGCTCAACGCCGAAACCACCTGCCCAGGCACCATCTGCAGATTGCGATCCAGCAAGGTAAAGCGCAAGAACACCTGATCGCGCTCCAGCATCACGGCCAGTTGAGACTGCCACTGCACACTGCCTGTCAGCCCTTCTCGCGCCACCACGCCCATGAGCTGTGCTTTTTCAATCACCTGGCGCAAGTTCTCGGAAACAATCGCTGCCAGTCCGGCCTGCTGCATGCGTGCAGCCTGTTCCACTTGGCTGCGCTGCTCCAACAGATGCTTATCGGTTTTCCACCACGACATGGCCATGCCCAGCAACACCAAGGCCACAATGGCCAGATGCTGCGGATGCCATCCACTGCCCCAGCGCCGCAGCGCAGCCAGCAAATCCGTGATTCTTCGTGATCGGTAGAAAGGCAGAGCGGGAGAATGCATACAAGCACAAGACAGAGTGCTTGAAATTCTGTAGCAATGCCGTGACAGACTGGTGACAGGCAATGCCGCTCGGCACCTCAGCCGGCTTGGCGCTTGGCCCGCCTACCCGAAGAACCAGTAGGTCACAGCAATCGCCGCCACCACGCCGGCCAGTTCCGCAGCCAGGGCGCAGGGCACGGCATGGCGTGCTTTCTGAATGCCGACGGCGCCAAAGTACACGGCCAGCACGTAGAACGTGGTTTCCGTGCTGCCCTGAATGGTGGCAGCCGCCAGCGCCGCAAAGCTGTCCACGCCTTGGCTTTGCATGGTTTCGATCAACATGGCACGCGCCGCGCTGCCCGAGAACGGTTTCACCAGCGCCGTGGGCAAGGCATCGACGAAGCGCCCATCCATGCCCGCGAACTGCACACACCAGCGAATGCCATCGAGCACATAGTCCAGCGCACCCGAAGCGCGGAAGACGCCGACCGCACAGAGCATGGCCACCAGGTACGGCAGCAAGCCCTTGGCCACGTCAAAACCCTCCTTGGCGCCTGCAATAAAGCTGTCGTAGACCGGCACTTTTTTGTATGCCCCCAGGCAGACAAACAACAGGATCAAGCCAAACAGCGTGAAATTGCCCAACAAGGAAGACAGCGATGCCAAGGCTGCTGCACTCAAACTGGCCAGCAGCGCCATGAATGCGCCCAGTGCCAATGCCACTGGCAACAAATAGGCCAGCACCACAGGACTGAAAATGGGCAGGCGCTGCACCAGCGCAACGGCCAGCAGACCGACCAGCGTTGATGCTGACGTGGCCAGCAGAATCGGCAGGAACACCAGCGTTGGATCGGCCGCACCCTGCTGCATGCGGTACATGAAAATGGTGACCGGCAGCAGCGTCAGCGACGAAGCGTTGAGCACCAAAAACAAGATCTGCGCATTGGTGGCGCTATCGGGCCTGGGGTTCAGCTCCTGCAACGCCTTCATGGCCTTCAGGCCCATGGGGGTGGCTGCGTTGTCCAGCCCCAGCCCATTGGCCGCAAAGTTCAGCGTGATCAGGCCCAGCGCAGGATGCCCGCGCGGCACTTCGGGCATGAGCTTGGCGAACAGCGGCCCCAACACCCTGGCCAGCCACTGCACCACGCCCGCCTCTTCGGCAATGCGCAAAAAGCCCAGCCACAAGGTAAGCGTGCCGAACAGCAGCACCATGACCTCGACCGACAGCTTGGCCATGGCAAACAGTGCCTGCACCATCTGTGCAAACACTTGTGGCTGCCCACCGACCAGCCATTGGGCCAGCGCGGCAAGGGCCGCCACAATAAAAAAGCCCAACCAGAGGATGTTGAGCATGGTGCGGTCGCCCTGGTGTGCGAATCAGTAGGTGAAGGTCTTCACGCCTGCCGCCGTACCCATCAGGCAGACATGGGCCTTCTGGTGCGCGAACACACCCACGGTCACTACACCCGGCCACTGGTTGACTTCGCTTTCAAACGCCAGCGGATCGGTGATGGCCAGACCGCGCACATCCAGAATGTGCTGGCCGTTGTCGGTCACCAGCGGCTGACCGTCCTTCATGCGGATGGTGGCGGTGCCGCCCATGGCTTCAAACTTGCGCGCGATTTGGGCAGCGGCCATGGGGATGACTTCCACGGGCAGCGGGAACTTGCCCAAGGCTTGCACCAGCTTGGATTCATCGACGATGCAGACAAACTGCTTCGCCAGCGCTGCCACGATCTTCTCGCGCGTCAGCGCTGCGCCGCCGCCCTTGACCATGTAGCCCTTGCCGTCGATTTCGTCAGCGCCGTCGATGTAGACCGACAGGCTTTGCACTTCGTTGGCATCGAACACCGTAATGCCCAGCGCCTTCAGGCGTTCGGTGCTGGCCACCGAGCTGGACACCGCGCCCTTGATCTGGTCCTTCATCGTCGCCAGCGCATCAATGAACTTGTTGACTGTGGAGCCTGTGCCCACACCCACAATCTCGCCGGGCACAACATAGTGCAAAGCGGCCTGGCCGACCAAAGTTTTCAATTCATCTTGAGTAAGAGGAGCAGTAGGTGTCGTCATGGGAGAATCCGGTTAATCCTTCGAATTATTCCCTATGTCACTGATCCCCTACGCACTCGTGCGACCCTTTCTCTTTGGTATGGACCCCGAGCAGGCCCATGACTTCACCATGAACACCTTGGCCAAGGGCCAGGGCACGCCGCTGCAGCTGGCGTGGTCAGCGCCTCTGGTGGAGGACCCCATAACATTGGCCGGGTTGAAATTCCCCAACCGCGTGGGCATGGCCGCCGGCCTGGACAAGAATGCACGTTGCATCGATGCGCTGGCTGCCTTGGGTTTTGGTTTTGTCGAGGTGGGCACGGTCACGCCCATGGGCCAGCCCGGCAACCCCAAGCCACGCATGTTCCGCATTCCAGCGGCCAAGGGCCTGATCAACCGTCTGGGCTTCAACAACGACGGGCTGGATGCCTTTATCGCCAACGTCAAGAAATCCACCGTGCGTGCTCAGGGCAAGCCCATGCTGCTGGGTCTGAACATTGGCAAGAATGCGGCCACGCCCATTGAGCAAGCCACCAATGACTACCTGATTTGCCTGGAAGGCGTGTACCCCCATGCCGACTATGTGACTGTCAACATCAGCTCGCCCAACACCAAGAACCTGCGCGCCTTGCAAAGTGACGAAGCGCTGGACGGCTTGCTCAGCGCCATCGCCGACAAGCGCGAACAACTGGCTGCGCAACAGGGCCGGCGCGTGCCGATTTTTGTGAAGATTGCGCCCGATCTGGACGAGGAACAGGTCAAGGTGATTGCCGCCACCCTGCAGCGCCACGGCATGGACGGCGTGATTGCCACCAACACCACGCTCAGCCGCGATGCCGTCAAGGGCATGCAGCACGGTGAAGAGGCTGGCGGTCTGAGCGGCGCGCCAGCTTTCGAAGCCAGCAACCGCGTCATCAGCCAACTGCGTGCTGCACTGGGCAAGGACTACCCGATCATCGGCGTGGGCGGCATCATGAGCGGCGAAGATGCCGCCGCCAAGATCCGCGCGGGCGCGGATGTGGTGCAGATTTACAGCGGCCTGATCTATGCCGGTCCAGGCTTGGTGACGGATGCTGCCAAGGCCATCAAAGCCATGGCTTAAAAAAAATATAGCTGCTAACGCTTGGTTGTAGCCAATTTCAGAATTAAACCTATCTGAAACCCCCATCAATCAAGCGCAAGCAGCTATAAAAAAGCCCAGTCAAGCTGGGCTCAGTGATAGATGGCAAACGCCAGAGGGCCAGCGACAGGCCCTGGGCTCAGCGCTTGAGCTTGCTGATCACCGGCAGCGCCACCGCAGCAAAGCGCAGCAGCTTGCGTGGCCCGATCATCAGCGCAAGCCCGGCCACCGCAGCGGTCGCAACAGGATGCAGTTTGGCAAAGACCATCAGCCGCTCAGGCAATGGTGCATCTGCCGGCACACTATGGGCCTGTGCGCGCAATGCCTTGGTCTGTGCATGGGCCTGCTGGGTCGCAGCCAGGCGATCGCGTTGCATGGCAATGCGCTTGAGCACTTCCCGCTCCTGCTCCCCGGCGTTGAGCCAGCGCGCATCCTGCTCGAGCGCAGCAAGCGCCGTGACCGGCAGTGCCGGCTCTTCGGGACGAACCAACGTAGAAGGCGCAACAGTATTCACAGTTTCTCCTTGATGACAGTCCAGTCGCGGGCCAGTTCAGCGCGTGTCAGGGCAAACGGGTTGGTGGACTTGCGCAGGACCGACAACAGCACCAGCAAAGTGCTCACCCAGGCCAGCATCCATACACCCGCAATGACCCAGGCAACCACTGTGCGCTGAGGCGAATCCCAAAAATGCACCAGCACCGCCAGGGACAGCAGCACCAGCGCCACGATCGTCAGCCCCCCCATCACCACACCCAGCACCAAAATGGTCTGCAGGCGCTTTTTCTGTGCGCCCCATTCCAGGCGCGCCAGTGCAAGGCGATCTTCCGCGGCTATGGCGCCTTCATTGAGATTGGCCCGCATGCGGGCTACAAAACTATCCAATCCAATTGCTGACATCCAGTTCACGGCAGGTTTCCTTTGTGCTGAGGGTTTGCGACAGGGGCAGTCCGGTTCACGGGTTTAGCGACGCGCCAGCAAAAAGCCCAGCAATGCCCCTACCGCCAATGCCGCACCGGCCACACGCCAGGGCTCGTCGTGCGCATAACGGTCGGCAGCGTAAGCAGCCTCCTTGGCCTGGCGGGCAGCCTCCTGCGCAGCATGGACGGCCGATTCGCGTGCCTGATACACGCCGTCATCCAGCTTCTGGCGCAGCACATTGATCTGGGGAATGGAATCCAGGTCCTTGCTGGCCAGCAGACCGCGCACATCGGTCACCAGCTTTTCCAGATCGGCTTGGGCAGAAGAAACTTTGTCGGAAACGGAAAATGGCATGGTCTAGCCTTTCTTATAAGGTTGGTAATACGATCTGCACAAACACGTCTGTGCTTGCGTTGTGGAGCATAAGCCCATCTTATCCAATGGAAAACGGCGCACCAAGTCAGTCTATGCCGCACAAAATCAAAGTTTTTGCTGCAGGCGATGCAAAACTTCTTCTCCGATGGCCAGGCAGCTGGTCAAACCGGGCGATTCAATTCCGAAGAGATTGACCAGCCCCGGCACACCATGGGTGCGCGCATCCTGAATGCAAAAATCCGCGCTGGCTGCATCAGGCCCCGAGATCTTCGGACGGATTCCGGCATAACCTGGCGCCAGGCTGCCTTCCTGCAAACCAGGCCAGTACTTTTGCACTTCGGCATAAAAACCGGCACCGCGCTGCGGATCGACCTGCAGTTGGGCGGGATCGTCCACCCATTGCACATCAGGCCCGAATTTGGCCTGCCCACCCAGATCCAGCGTCAGGTGCACGCCCAGACCGGCAGCTTCGGGCACGGGATAGATCAGGTGTGAAAACGGCGCCTTGGCACTGAGGGTGAAGTAATTGCCTTTGGCATAGAAAGCCTGCGGTACGTGCTGCGGCTGCAGACCCTGCAGACTGGCGGCCACGGCAGGCGCATGGATGCCGGCAGCATTGACCACCTCCTGCGCCAGCAGCTGTGTGCCATCGGCCGTGCGCAGCAACACGCCTTCAGGCAGCACCTGCCCCGAAGTGACGGGCGAAAGCAGTGCCAGCATCGCGCCCGCTTGCTCCATATCGCCTTGCAGCGCCAGCATCAGGCCATGGCTATCCACAATACCGGTGCTCGGTGACAGCAAGGCTGCATGGCATTGCAAGGCCGGCTCCAGTGCCTGTGCTGCTTCGCGGCTGAGCAGCTGCAGGTCGTGCACGTCATTGGCCTGCGCTTTGCTGCGGATGGCTTCGAGCTGCGCCACCTGGGCTTCGCTGGTTGCCACAATCAACTTGCCACAGCGTCGGTACTCCACCCCTTTTGCTTCGCAGTAGGCATACAGCATGGCCTTGCCCTGCACACACAGGCGTGCTTTCAGTGAACCCTCAGGGTAATAAATGCCTGCGTGAATGACTTCGCTATTGCGCGAGCTGGTGCCAGTGCCAATGGCATCACCAGCTTCCAGCACGATCACTTCCCTGCCAGCTTGCGCCAGTGAGCGCGCTACAGCCAGCCCCACGACACCCGCGCCAATCACTACGCTTTGCACTTGATCCACCACGTCTTAGTCTCCCTTTTGTTGATTCAGTCTGCAGCAAGACTAAGGGGATTGGCCCTGCACAAAGCTTATGCATTCCTGACAATGTGCCTCTTATGCCGAAAGCTGGGCCGTTCAAGCAAATCCCTATAGCCGCTTTGGTTACCGCAGCGCACCATGGGCTGCTTTGTTCACCTTTGCCCGCCAAGGCCAATGCCTGCTCTTTCCTCTTTTTTGCTGCTCACTTTTCGCTCCTCCCTGATCGCCTGGGCCCTGGCTTTTACCTGTGCCATCTGCCTTCCCCTGGCATGGCAGGCAATGCACTGGCCCACGGATCTCAGCCTCTGGCTGGGACCGTCGTGGCAGTGGCTCAATCTCCCATGGGCACTCGTCGTCGCCTGCTGGGCCGCCATTGCCTGGTCACGCCAAAATGCGATTGCACACCACACGAACGTCGCCCACGATATTTACAGCGCAGCCTATCGCACCCTGCCCGATGCCGCAGGCATCACCTCGCTCAAGGACGGACGCTTCATCGATGTCAACCCGGCCCTATGCCATCTGCTGGGTTTCTCGCCCGAGGACATGATTGGTCACACCAACACAGAGCTGCATGTCTATGCCACACCGGATGAGCGCGACAAATTGCTCAAGGAATTGACAACACATGGCAAAGCCCACCGCTTGCGCATTCTGTGTCGCTCGCAAAGAGGTGAAATCATCCCTGGCACCATTTCGGCCATTCGCATTGAAGTAGAGCAAGAACCATGCATGCTGTTTGTCTTTCACGACATGCGCGAGTACGACAACGCCGTGCACAAACTCCACGTGGTGAATCGTCAGCTCATGCACGCAGGCCACCTTGCTCGGCTTGGAGCCTGGGAAGACCGCAAAGACCAGGGCCTGGTGTACTGGTCAGACGTTTGCTATGACATTCACGGCCTGCCCCGAGGCGCCCCTTTGCCCAGGGATTACCTGCAGACATTCGTCATTCCTGCACACCGCGAGCGCATGCGTGCGCAACTGCAGCACTGTTTGAGAACGCACGAAGATTGGGAGATCGAGGTGCAGATCATCCGCAAAGATGGTCGTCTGCTCTGGGTTCGCTCCCGGGGAGAACTCGTTCTGAACGAAGAGGGCGAAGTCATTGCGATGCGGGGCGTAACCCATGACATCGATGAAAGCAAACAGCAGGAAGAGTCGATCCGCGAACGCGAAGCCTTGCTCTCGATCACACTGGAAGCTGCATCCCTGGGCCGCTGGGACTGGAACCTGCATAGCGAAATGATCACGGGCGACAGATTCTGGCGTGCACTCCATGAGCTGAAGGTCAGCGAACCAGACGATGAAACGTGTTCTTCAGAGCCATACTGGCACTGGCGCAGCCTGATGAGCCCCGAAGACGCTGCGCGCTGCAGCAAGGAGTTGATACGCCATACCCAGCACCCGGAAGATGGACCTTTTGATCTGACGTGGAGCATTCCCACATTCCAAGGAACTAACCGCTGGGTACGCGCGATGGGCAAGGTGGTCAGCGTCGACTCGGACGGCCAGGCCACACGCATGCTGGGTGTCACCCTTGATGTAACCACCCAGCAACAACAAAAACGCCACCTTCAACAACTGGCACACTTTGATCCGCTGACAGGTCTTGCCAACCGCGTTGAGCTGGCTGCACGTCTGGATGAAGCCATGGTGGATGCACGGCGAAACCAGCAACTGCTGGCAGTGGTTTACCTGGACTTGGACAACTTCAAACCCATCAATGACCGCTTCGGTCACGTGATGGGCGACCGTTTTCTGGTGCTAGTAGCCAGGCGTTTGAGCCGGGCACTGCGCAAAGAAGATTGCGTGGCCAGATTCGGGGGCGACGAATTTGTGCTGCTGCTCCAGCACCTCCCGACCCGCGAGGCATGCGAAGCCCGACTGCAGCAAATTCTGCACAATATTTCGCAGCCCTATTCCCTCAATGATGAGGTGGTGCAGGTCACAGCGAGCATGGGCTATGCCCTGTATCCCGAAGACGAGAGCGATGCCGATGCCCTGGTACGGCACGCCGACCAGGCCATGTATCAGGCCAAGCAATATGGACGCAACCGTATTCAGGCATTTGACGCCACGAAGGAGCGCAGCCGGCAGGAGCAGCTGATCCAGGAAATTCGCATCCGGGAAGGCTTGGAGCACTCAGAATTTGTGCTGTATCTTCAACCCAAGGTCGACATGCAGGCCCACCGCGTGATCGGTGTAGAAGCCCTTGCGCGCTGGCACCATCCGGAAAAAGGGGTGCTTACCCCCAAGGATTTTTTACCTCAAATTGAAGGCGGAAAGCTGGAAATTCCGTTTGGTGAATGGGCCATCACGGCAGCCTTGCAGATCATTGAACAACTGTTGGCTGCGGGCCTTGAGATTCAAGTGGCCGTGAACGTTTCGGCACGCCATCTGCAGCATCCGGCTTTTGCGGAATGGATGACCCATCTGCTTGCGGCCCTTCCTCATATTCCTGCACAGTTGCTCGAACTGGAAATTACCGAGACTGCGGCCTTGCATGATCTTTCCCATGCAGCCCAAGTACTGCAGCAACTGCGGCTGTTGAAGCTCAGCATCTCGCTGGATGATTTTGGAACCGGCTATTCTTCGCTGAAATATCTACAAAGCCTTCCCCTGGACACCTTGAAAATTGACCAAAGCTTCGTCCGTGACATGCTTTCGGACCAAGGCGACTGGGCCATCGTGCAAGGAGTTGCCAGCCTGGCCAAATCCTTTGGCTACCAAGTCATTGCAGAAGGAGTGGAAAGCACGAAACAGGCAACCTGCCTGAAAGATATCGGATGCTATCTGGCCCAGGGTTACTGCTTTGCGCCCCCCATGCCGCTGCAGCAGTTGCCTTCCTGGATAGCACATTGGGAAAACCAGAAAGCGGTGGAAAGTTTGGAATGACAAGCCAAGACCTGGGGAAATCAGGCAATTTCTGCAGCAGTTGAATGCCTGGCCAAGGCCAGTACTTTTTTCAAAGAAGTACTGGCCCGAGGGTCTGATCATGGCCACATTCAAGGCATGCCGTTCAAGCAAAACCGCCCTGGGGGTTTTGGTATTGGGAATTGAGGGGGATTACCAGGGCTCGGGGCGCTCAGCGATATTCCCTCCTCCCCAAGCCTCATATAAACATGGCCTTCGCGCTACCCATGCACATCAATGCGGTTTCTGAAGCAGTGCTTCTTTCGCCTGCAGCAGGGCAGTAGGGTCTTCCATCGTGGTCAGATCCCCCGGATCCCGGTTTTCAGCCACTGCTTGTAATGCACGCCGCAACAGCTTGCCGCTGCGCGTCTTGGGCAGCGCAGTTACGAACATGACGCTGGCGGGCCTTGCCACAGCACCCAGCTGGCTGTCGACAAGCTTCATCACGGCCGCCTGCAAGGCTTCTTTTTGTCCCTCTTCCGCGATTTTTTCTGCATCACGCACCACCGCAAACGCGATAGCCACCTGCCCTTTCACGCTGTCATTCACACCGACGACGGCCACTTCCGCAATGTCTGCATGCGCGGAAATACATTCCTCGATTTCGCGGGTACCAAGGCGGTGTCCTGCCACATTGATCACATCGTCCGTTCGGCCCAAGATGTAGTAGTAGCCATCGGCATCACGAATACCCCAGTCAAACGTGCTGTAGATCAGCCGCCCGGGAACGCTTTTCCAGTAAGTTTGCACAAAGCGTGCGTCATCGCCCCACACGGTTTGCATGCAGCCCGGAGGCAAGGGACCTTCGATCGCCAGCACGCCTTTGCGTCCGGCCTCCAGCAATTCTTCTCCGGTGTTGTCATCAATCAATTTGACGTGATAACCATATACCGCTTTGCCAGGGCTGCCAAACTTGCTTGGCTGCTGCTCCACGCCATTGCAAAGCGTCATGATGGGCCAGCCTGTTTCCGTTTGCCAGTAGTTGTCAATAATGGGCACCTGCAAGGCATCGCTGATCCATTGCGCAGTAGGTTCGTCCAGCGGCTCGCCTGCCAGCCACAGCGCTTGCAGGCTGGACAAGTCATGTTTGCGCAGGTAATCCGGGTCATATTTCTTGAGAACCCGCACAGCTGTGGGCGCAGAGAACATGTGCGTGACCTTATATTTCTCGACCAGGCTCCACCACACGCCGGCATCAGGCCGGATAGGCAGTCCCTCATAAAGCACCGTGGCCATTCCTGCAATCAAGGGTGCGTAAATGATGTAGCTGTGCCCTACGACCCATCCGATATCACTCGTACAGAAAAAAGTCTGACCGGCTTGGGCATTGAAAATATGCTTCATGCTTGAAGCCAGAGCAACGGTGTAGCCGCCGGTATCCCGTTGCACCCCTTTGGGCTTTCCTGTGGTGCCACTGGTGTAGAGGATGTAGCTCGGATCCGTAGATCGCAACCATGTACAAGGGACTTGCGCATCCAGAAATTGCTGGCGCATGTCCTCCCACAGATGATCACGTTCAGGGTGCAAATCCATGGGCGCCAAACCACGGTTGGCCAAAATGACTGCATCAGGTTGATGGCTGCTGAGCCGGAGGGCCTCGTCCAGTAGCGGTTTGTAGGCCACGACACGCCCGCCGCGCGAACCGGCATCTGCACTCACAATGACCTTGGGTTTGGCGTCTTCTATGCGCGAAGCCAGCGATCCGGAAGCAAAACCGCCAAACACCACGCAGTGTATGGCCCCCAAACGGGCACAGGCCAGCATGGCAAATGCCGCTTCCGCGATCATCGGCATGTAGATTTGCACCCGGTCGCCCTTGCCTACACCAAAGGATTGCAGCGCTGCCGCCATGCGCTGCACTTCTGCGTGCAGCTCTTGATAGGTGTATGTTTTTTCAGACCCGGTCTCTGTGGAAACCGCAATTAATGCAGGCTGGTTCGCCCGCTGGGTCAAGTGCCTGTCTATCGCGTTATGGCACAGATTCAACTCACCATCAGCAAACCACCGAACAAAAGGAGGATTGCTGTAATCGCAAATTTGTTCCGGTGTTTGGTGCCAACTTACGGTTTTTGCCTGCTCCCTCCAAAAATCATCGCGGGTTTGGTTTTGAATGGATTGCTGATAAAAATCTTCGAACTTCAACACGGGAATGCCTCCTGATCTTTTTATGGCAATCCATTATTCATGCCCCTCTTGCGATAAGCTGACATCCATCGCGGAGCAATTTTTCAGCGTGAAACAGGAAAAGCAAGCAAGCTCGAAAAATTTATTACAAATTACCGCAAAAATTTTTCAAAAATCCGTCTTCTAATTTCCGCTACGCTCTTTAACTCTATAAAATAATTTAGCTGTAGGGTTTCGAAAAATTCTTCGCCCTCGTTTTTAATTCGCTTTTACGAAAACAATGACCTCTTATAAAGAACTGCTCGCCCAGCGCGCTGAACTCGAAAAACAAATTGAAGCTGCCCGCAAGGAAGCCCTGTCCGCAGCAATTGCACAGGTACGCGCCATCGTTGCTGAATACGAACTGACGGAAGAAGACGTTTTCTCTAAAAAAGCGCCTCGCAGCACTTCAGCAGGCAGCAAGACGGTGGCACCCAAATACCGTGACCCCATCACCGGCGCCACCTGGACTGGCCGCGGCAAGCCACCACTGTGGATTGCCGGCAAGGACCGCCTGAACTTCCTGATCGAAGACCAGCAAGCAGCGCAGTAATTGACTGCTGTTCAAGAATCGCTAATCCCCTAATACCCCAAGTCAGTCGCAGATTGACGTTTGGGACCAGATGCGAAGCCGCAGGCAGTACAAAAAAGTACAGCAAGGCGAAGCAAGAACCCATCAAGGGTTGTGTTGGCGGATCAAAAACAAAAGGCCCGGGCTTTTACCCGGGCCTTTTGTTTTTCATTACTGGCTCACATACGGAACACTTCCAGGGTCCGGCCCAGTATTGCCGCGTTACTGCTCATGCCATGGGCTGCAAGAGCCGACTCTTCTGCCTGCCGTGCATTCTCTTGCGTCACCACGTCGAGCGCATTCAGTGCTTCATTGGCGTGTTCAATACCAGTGGTTTGCCTGCTGGTACCCTCTGCAATATCACGCATCAAGCCACGCACTTCCCCAGCCGCCGACACAACGTTCGCGATGGTCCCTCCAGCTTCCTGCATCCCCTCTGTCCCCTGCATGATGAGACTGTTCGAATCCGAAATCAGGCCACGGATCTCTCCTGCAGCTCGCGCACTGCTTTGCGCCAAAGCACGCACTTCTCCCGCCACCACCGCAAAACCGCGTCCTTGTTCACCCGCACGGGCTGCCTCCACCGCTGCATTGAGCGCCAAGATATTGGTTTGAAAGGCGATGGATTCAATGGTCTGGATGATCTGCCCCATCTGCAGCGAAGACTGGCGGATAGCTTGCACCAGGTGCTCGACACGGTCCATGACCGCCCCTCCTTGCGTTGCGAGCTGAGCACTTTTCTCACTCTCACGCACCACCTCCAGAGTGGTTTGCTGCGACTGCACGACGACCTGGGCCAATTTTTCCATGGCTGCTGCGGTTTCCTGCAACTTGCTGGCCTGTACTTCCGTGCGCTGCGCCAAATTGCTTGCGCCCGAGGAAACGCTGTGCGACAAATTGGTGAAGCTCTGAATCTCGTGGCGAGCATCCCCCACCACAGCCCGCAAATTCATATGGATTTGATGCAGGTGCTCCATGTGCAGAGCCATGGGATGGCGGCCACGTAACAAAGCAGGCAAGCGCGTGCTCAACTGACAACCAGCCAAATCCCTGGCCAGCGCATTGACTTGGGCAAAAGGCCGCGTCACCCGCATGTGCAACCGCCACACTGCATAAACCATGAACATGGTCAGCAACAGTGTTTGCAGTCCCACATGCCACGGCTGCGTCCAGCCCATCCATGGGAAAACCATCGCTGTAATGAGCACCGGCGCCAGCAGCAAGGCCATGCGCTGGGTGAAATTCAGACGCTGCAGCTTTTGCCAGTGATTACGCCAACCCTTGGTTCGGATACGGCCTGCATGCAGCAGCATGGCGGGCTCGGATTTATGTCTTTCTTCTTTGAGCCGCGCATACAAGGACTCTGCATCTTTGATTTGTTCTCGCGTGGGTTTGGAGCGCACGGACATATAGCCGACCGGTTTGCTGCCCTGCAGGATGGGAGTGACATGCGCCGCCACCCAATAAAAGCTTCCATCTTTGCGGCGATTTTTCACCAGCCCTTTCCAGCTACGCCCATGCCCAATGGTGGACCACATGTCCTGAAAAGCCTCTGAAGGCATATCGGGATGGCGCACCATATTGTGCGGCTGTCCCATCAGTTCTTCCATGCTGTAGCCGCTGACACGCACAAAGGCTGCATTACAGTGGGTAATGCGCCCCTGGCCGTCGGTGGTAGACATCAGCAACTCATCAGCGGGGTAGTCAAACTCAATATCAAAGACCGGCAAATTCTCGCGCATTCCCATCATTTCCCTCAGTTTTGCCTTTCCCTGCTCAAGGTTTCCCAGGTTTCAGCAAGACGCGATGCTATAGAAATTAAATAAGGAATCGGCTCAGAATGTTGGCAACATTGATAACGAATGTCTCCGTTTGATAAAGCACAAGAAAAACAAAAAAGCCACTTGATTTGAAAATCAAGTGGCTTTTGAAACTGGTCGGCGTGGCGGGATTCGAACTCGCGACCCCTTGCACCCCATGCAAGTGCGCTACCAGGCTGCGCTACACGCCGA
>JAEYRT010000117.1 GCA_023435325.1 Pseudomonadota bacterium
GTGCAGCATGACAGTGCGCTCGCCCACATCCAGCGCCTGCCGCATGGAGTGGGTGACCATCATGGTGGTGAGCTTGCTCTCGGCCACAATGCGGGCGGTGAGTTGCAGCACAAAGTCTGCGGTGCGAGGATCGAGCGCGGCGGTGTGCTCGTCGAGCAGCAAGATGCGCGAAGGCTGCAGGGCAGCCATCAGCAAGCTCACCGCCTGGCGCTGGCCGCCAGACAGCAGACCGATGCGGTCATTCAAACGGTTTTCCAGCCCCAGCCCCAAAGTGGCCAGGCGCTCGCGGTAGAGCTCGCGGTGTTCTTTTTTGACCGCCAAAGACAGGCCACGTGAACCACCGCGGCGGTGGGCCAATGCCATGTTCTCCTCAATGCTGAGGTCTTCACAGGTACCGGCCATGGGGTCCTGGAACACGCGGGCCACACGGTGGGCACGGTCCCAGACAGGCTTGCGTGTCATGTCTTCACCGGAAATGTGAATGCTGCCCTTGTCCACACTCTGGTCGCCGGATACGGCATTCAGGAAAGTGGATTTGCCTGCGCCATTGGAGCCAATCACGGTGACGAACTGGCCGTCCGGGATTTCCAGCGAAAGGCCACGCAGGGCGCGGGTTTCAATCGGTGTGCCGGGGTTGAAAGTGAGTTCGAGATTTTTTGCGCTCAACATGGGAATAACTGCTTTCTGCGAGGCGCGCATCAGGATTTGCGGCTGAACTTGCGCTTGAGTTGCGGAATCACCAGCGCGATGGTGACCAGCACGGCGGTAACCAGATTCAGATCCTGAGCCTTGAGACCGATGAAGTCGCTATTGAGCGCAGCAGCAATAAAGAAGCGATAGACGATGGCGCCGATGACCACGGCCAGTGTGGCCCAGATGATCTTGCGCGAAGGCAGGATGGATTCACCCACGATCACGGCCGCCAGGCCAATGACGATGGTGCCGATGCCCATGGAAATGTCGGAGCCGCCCTGTGTCTGCACAAACATGGCGCCCGCCAGACCGACCAGGCCATTGGAGATGGCCATGCCCAGCAAGATCATGCCGCCGGTGTTCACACCCTGGGCGCGTGCCATGCGGGCATTGGAGCCGGTGGCGCGAATGGCCAGACCGCGCTCGGTGGCAAAGAACCAGTCCAGTGCCAGCTTGGCCATCACCACGATCACCAGCAGCAGCAGAGGGCGGAACACATAGTCGTCCATGCTTTCGGGCTGCAGCATGTTGAAGATGGTGGGATCGTTGATCAGAGGGATGTTCGGGCCGCCCATGATGCGCAGGTTCACGGAATACAGCGCAATCATCATCAGGATGGAGGCCAGCAAGTCCATGATTTTGAGCTTGACGTTGAGCCAGCCGGTGACCGTGCCAGCCACGGCGCCGGCAGCAGTGGCTGCCACTGTGGCAATCCAGGGGTTGGTGCCGGTAGAGATCAGGACCGCACACACTGCGCCCCCGAGGGGGAAGCTGCCGTCCACCGTCAGATCCGGAAAGCGCAGCAGCCGAAAAGAGATATACACACCCAGCGCGACGAGGGCGAAGATCAGGCCGATTTCAACGGCGCCGAGCAGCGAGAACAGAGACATGAAGGCTTAACAATCGGTTGCTGGATCAAAACAAAAAAGGCAGGGCCAACATTTTGGCGCCTGCCTTTGTATAGCGCGGATTTATTGCACCACTTGTGCCGCGCTCTTGATCAAGCTTTCGGACAGCTTGACGCCCTGCTTGTCGGCGGCACCGGGGTTGACGAACAGTTCCATTTTGGTGCTGACTTCGGGCTTGATGGAGCCGGGTGCGTCACCCTTGAGGATGCGCGCCACCATGCGGCCGGTTTGTTCGCCCAGGTCACGGTAGTTGATGCCATAGGCGGCCACGGCGCCGCGCTTGACGGAATCGGTGTCGGAAGCAACCAGCGGAATCTTGGCATCCTGGCCCACCTTGACCAGGGCTTCATAGGCCGACACCACGTTGTTGTCGGTGGAGGTGTAGATCACGTCCACCTTGCCGATCAGGCTGCGGGCAGCGCTGCTCACATCCACCGAACGGGGGGCTGCCGCTTCCACCAGGGTCATGCCCAAGGTGGGCAGCAGTTTTTGCAACTCCTTGACCACCACCACGGAATTGGCTTCGCCCGGGTTGTAGACCATGCCCACGCGTTTGGCGTTGGGCACGACCTGCTTGACCAGATCCATTTGCTTGTCCAGCGCCAGCAGGTCCGCCACACCGGTCACGTTGCTGCCAGAAGGCTCCCAGCTATTGACCAGCTTAGCTGCGACGGGGTCGGTCACTGCGGAGAACACCACCGGGATGGATTTGCTGGCAGCCACGACGGCCTGGGCGGAAGGGGTGGCAATCGCCACGATGGCGTCCGGTTTGTCGCCGACGAATTTGCGTGCAATCTGGGCGGCCGTGCCGGTGTTGCCCTGGGCGCTCTGGTACTGCCACTTGAGGTTCTTGCCGGATTCAAAGCCTTCTGCCTGCAAGGCGGCTTGCACACCGTCACGCACCGCGTCCAGTGCGGGGTGCTCCACGATGGCCGTCACCGCCACCGACTTTTCCTGTGCATGGATACTGCCCATGGAAGCAATGGCCAGGGCGACTGCACCCAAAGGTGCCCAAGACTTGAAATTCATTTGCTTTTTCTCCACCGTCGTTATGAAGCCAAAATGGCCTAGATGCATGCAAAGAACGGGCCAGAAGGCGCCGCCATGCGCTCGACAAGTCTATAGCAGCGTCTTTCGTGCTTTACAGGGTGCACGCTTGCTGTGTGACAGTTTTCCTACATGCCGCAGGTTTTCTGCGTTCTGCTTGTCATTGGTGCAGGTGTTCGATATTTGTGTATGTATGAAATGAAAAAAGGCTCACAAAGCGAGCCTTTTTTGCATAAAGCATGCAAATGCTTACATCCCGGAATAAGTCGGACCACCACCGCCTTCGGGTGTCACCCAGACGATGTTCTGGGTGGGGTCCTTGATGTCACAGGTCTTGCAGTGTACGCAGTTCTGGGCATTGATCTGCAGGCGCTTGCCGCCTTGCGCTTCATCGTCCACGAACTCGTAGACACCTGCCGGGCAGTAGCGGCTTTCGGGGCCGGCGTACTTGGCCAGATTGATGTTCACAGGTTCCGAATCGTCTTTCAGCGTCAGGTGGGCCGGCTGGTCTTCACCGTGGTTGGTGCCGCTGATGAACACGCTGGACAGACGATCAAACGTCAGCTTGCCATCGGGCTTGGGATAGTCGATGGGCTGGCACTCGGCTGCAGGCTTCAGGTAGGCGTGATCGGGCTTGTCGCGGTGCAGCGTCCATGGGATGTTGCCCTTGAGCACGAACTGCTCGATGCCGTTCATGATGGTTGCCGTGGACAGACCCTTCTTGAACCATGTCTTAAAGTTACGAGCCTTCCACAGTTCGTCATGCAGCCAACTGCTTTCGAAAGCGGTTTCGTAAGCGGTCAACACATCGCCTTGGCGGCCGGCCACGATGGCGTCGTACGCGGCTTCAGCGGCCAACATACCGGTCTTGATGGCAGCGTGACTGCCCTTGATGCGCGAAGCATTCAAGAAGCCTGCGTCGCAGCCCACCAGTGCGCCGCCGGGGAATACGAACTTGGGCAGGCTCAAAATGCCGCCAGCGGTGATCGCACGTGCGCCGTACGAGATGCGCTTGGCAGGCTTGATGCCCTTGGACTCATCACCCTCGAGGTAATAGCGGATGTTGGGATGGGTCTTCCAACGCTGCATTTCCTCAAACGGCGACAGATAGGGGTTGGCATAGTCCAGACCCGTCACAAAGCCCAGCGTGACCAAGTTGTCTTCGAGGTGGTAGAGGAAGCCGCCGCCATAGGTCTTGCTGTCCATGGGCCAGCCGCCGGTGTGAAGCACCATGCCGGGTTTGTGGCGTGCAGGGTCGATTTCCCACAGTTCCTTGATACCAATGCCATAAGCCTGAGGGTCTTTACCTTCATCCAGCTTGTACTTGGCAATCAGTTGCTTGCCCAGGTGGCCGCGTGCGCCTTCGGCAAAGATGGTGTACTTGCCGTGCAATTCCATGCCCAGCTGGAAGTCACCGGTGGGCTCACCGTCCTTGCCCACGCCCATGTTGCCGGTGGCAATACCTTTGACGGAGCCATCTTCGTTGTAGAGCACTTGAGCGGCTGCGAAGCCGGGGAAGATTTCCACGCCCAGCGCTTCGGCCTGGTCGGCCAGCCACTTGGTCACAAAACCCAGGCGCACGATGTAGTTGCCTTCGTTGTGGAAGCACTTGGGCAGCAGGAAGTTGGGCGTGCGCAGCGAGCCTTTTTCGCTTAAGAACACCATGGCGTCCTCGGTGACAGGCTGGTTCAGGGGCGCACCCTTTTCCTTCCAGTCGGGGATCAGCTCGGTCAGCGCAAGGGGGTCCATGATCGCACCGGAGAGCGTGTGGGCGCCGGGCTCG
>JAEYRT010000189.1 GCA_023435325.1 Pseudomonadota bacterium
GTCTGTTCTCGGGCATCCTGTCCGCCATGGCCTATATGCAGGTGGTTGCGCTGTCACGCCTGGGCGAACCCGAATCACGCACGGTATTTTTCTTTGGTGTCGGCTGCACCCTCGCGGGAGGTATCGCCATGGGGATTGGTGGGCTGAGCGCCTGGCCGGGCTGGCAGGCTGCATTGTGGCTCTTGCCAGTGGGCATATTTGCAGCCGGAGGGCAACTGTGCATGACACGCGCTTACGCCCACGCCAAGACTGCACGCGGCACACTGGTGGTGGCCAATCTGCAATATTCGGGCATTGTGTTTGCGGGGCTTTACAGTGTGTTTCTGTTCCAGGACGAACTGGGCTGGGAATCCTGGCTGGGCATGGCTTTGATCGTGGGTAGCGGCATCGTGGCAACTGTTTTACGCTCACGCTCTGTCTTGACTCCCGCATCCAGCCAACGCGGGTCTTAAGTCATGTCTCGTCCACAATGGTCGTCAACCTCTTCTCCATTCCTTCGCTCATGACTTATCACACCCTTATTTCCGTTGCACAGCTGCAGGCACTCCAAGCCAGTGGCCAGCCTTTGATGGTGTTTGATTGCAGCTTTGATCTGGGCAACCCTTCTGCGGGCCGACAGCAATACCTGGAATCGCATGTGGCAGGAGCCGTTTATGCCGATTTGGACCAGCATCTCAGCGCTCGCCATGGCTTGCCGGGCAAGGATGGTCAGGTCCACACGGCCAAAACGGATCAAGCAGCTTCAGGTGGCCGCCACCCTCTGCCAAGCCGCGAACGCTTTGCCCAGTGGCTGTGCGCGGTAGGCTTTCGCAACGACATGCAGGCCGTGGTCTATGACCGCCAGGGCTGCAATTACTGTGGACGCTTGTGGTGGATGCTCAAGTGGGCAGGCCATGATGCGGTTGCCGTGCTCGATGGAGGCTTGCAACACTGGGTGGCGCATGGGGGTGCACTGATTCAAGGCGAAGAAGCTGCGCACTTTCAATCGAACTTTGAACTGCGCCCCAGCCTGCGCACACTGGTCAGTGCCGATGAAGTTGCGCAGGCCTTGAGCCAGCCAGACCAACAAACCATTGTGGATGCCCGTGCCGCGGCACGCTATCGCGGTGACGTGGAACCCTTGGACCCCGTGGCAGGCCACATTCCAGGCGCTTTGAATCGCCCCTTCACCGAAAACATCGCACTGGACGGACGCTTCAAGCCCAAGGAGCTGTTGCGCGCAGAGTTCGAAGCTCTGCTGCAAGGACGCGACCCTGCAACTGTGGTCCATCAATGCGGCAGCGGCGTCAGCGCCCTGCCCAATCTGATTGCCATGGAGATCGCAGGGTTTACACCTACAAG
Source organism: Pseudomonadota bacterium (assembly GCA_023435325.1). GTDB lineage: Bacteria > Pseudomonadota > Gammaproteobacteria > Burkholderiales > Burkholderiaceae_C > Comamonas. The sequence continues at coordinate 1,342 of JAEYRT010000189.1, forward strand.
ACTGTTTGCAGGCAGCTGGAGCGAATGGTGTAGCGATGCCTCGCGCCCCTTCGCCAAAAGTTAACAATTTTTTCCCCTGACAACAAAGCTATTTTTGCCCCTTTTTCAGGAGCATTAAAGCTTCGTTTTTAGGGCATCATCGTTGCATTCAGAAGAAATTGGACCCCCGTACGCAAGCCGGAAGAACTGGGGCAATTTCTCCCCCTTTTTGAACCTTCTCAAAGTCGTTTCAAAAAGTTACATTTCAGTCTTTCGAGGCAATGCAATATTGCCCATGTAGGGTTTTTTCCTACATTCACATAAGTCTTACCAGACAAATCCCGCAAGCCAACGAGACACGCCGCACAGGCGTCACCCGACTCAACTTCACGTTTGCGTTCTTTCACAATTCATCCCATCAGATCGCTGCTTGCTTTCAAGCCATCGCGACAACCGACGAGCAACGACTCGACCAGTTTTTTGGAAAGTATGAATCATGAATGACGAACAATTGCTTGCTGAGATCCGCGAAGCCAACCTGACTTACCTGATGCTGGCTCAGACACTGATCCGCAAAGACAAGGCAGAGGCTGTTTTCCGCCTGGGTCTGAGCGAAGAAGCATGCGACATTCTGTCTACCCTTTCCGCAGCACAAGTGCTGAAGATCGCCTCTCGCAACACCATGTTGTGCAGCTTCCGTGTGGACGATGACCTGGTCTGGAACCTGCTGACCAATCACAGCAGCAACAAGATCGGCAACGAAGCCACCAATACGCTGCACGCCAACATCCTGATGGCCAGCCGCGTCTCCGAAGTTCTGTAATTCACCAGTCATACGGAGTGCACCATGGCCACAGCTATCAAAAGCGTTCTGAACGAATCCAAGCAAATTGAGCGCGCTGCCATGCTCATCCAGATGGGTGCGCGCATGCAGGTTCTGGAGTCGGAGACCACCCTCTCCTATGAACGCCTGATCCGCCTGTACAAGGAAATCGCCGGCAAGTCGCCTTCGAAAGGCCAGCTGCCTTTTTCCACGGACTGGTTCCTGACCTGGCAGGAAAACATTCATAGCTCGCTGTTTCTGAACATCTATGAATACCTGTCCAAGGGCGTGGATGCGGATCCCATCGAGATCCTGACCAAAGCCTACCGCCTCTACACCGAACAAGTCAGCGCGTCGCAGCTGGACTGCTTGCTGTCGTTTACACGCGCATGGCGCCTGGTGAAGTTTGTGGACGCCAACATGCTCACACGCACCAAGTGCAGCAAGTGCAGCGGGATGTTCGTCACCGAACTCTATGAAAACGCACGCCACTATGAATGCGGCCTGTGCACACCACCTGCACGTGCCGGCAAGAGCAAAAGCGCCGGCGCGTTGATGCTGCACTAAGCTCTCAAGAATTGACCCCTTTCCCCTTCATTGCCCGCTAGCTCCTAGCGGGCTTTTTTTATTTTCAGCCGCATGGGGAAGGGCTGCTCATGGGTTTCAGAAAGCGAAGAAAATACCCCCGTGTCCATCCCCCAGTCCTTCATCCAAGAG
>JAEYRT010000020.1 GCA_023435325.1 Pseudomonadota bacterium
TTGCGTGCCTCCGTGGTGGCAGACCCCCAGTTCAAGCGCAAGAACACCAAGGACAACACGCCTGCCGTCATCAATGTGCAGATCGTGCCCGGCAACACCGTGGAAGTGACCGTAGCGGCCAAGGGCGGCGGCTCGGAGAACAAGTCCAAGATGATCATGATGAACCCCAGCGACAACCTGGTTGACTGGGTGCTCAAGACCATCCCCACCATGGGCGCAGGCTGGTGCCCACCCGGCATGATCGGCATCGGCATTGGCGGCACGGCAGAAAAGGCGGTCTTGCTGGCCAAGGAAAGCCTGATGGAAGACTTGAACATGTACGAGCTGCAGCAAAAGGCCGCCAGCGGCGCTGAGCTGGATGACGTGGAAAAGCTGCGTATTGAGCTGTACGAAAAGATCAACGCCCTGGGCATCGGCGCCCAAGGTCTGGGTGGCCTGACCACCGTGCTGGACGTGAAGATCAACATGTACCCCACGCACGCGGCTTCCAAGCCTGTGGCCATGATCCCCAACTGCGCCGCCACTCGCCACGCGCACTTTGTGCTGGACGGCTCCGGCCCCGTATATCTGGACCCACCAAGCCTGGACGTCTGGCCCAAGCTGGATTGGGCGCCTGACTACAACAAGTCCAAGCGCGTGGACCTGAACACCTTGACCAAGGAAGAAGTTGCCAGCTGGAAGCCCGGTGACACACTGCTGCTCAACGGCAAGATGCTGACTGGCCGCGACGCTGCACACAAGCGCATCCAGGACATGCTGGCCAAGGGCGAGCAGCTGCCTGTGGACTTCACCAACCGCGTGATCTACTACGTCGGCCCTGTGGACCCCGTGCGTGACGAAGTGGTGGGCCCTGCAGGCCCCACCACCGCCACCCGCATGGACAAGTTCACTGACATGATGCTGGCAAAGACCGGCCTGATCGCCATGATCGGCAAGTCTGAGCGCGGCCCCGTTGCCATCGAAGCCATCAAGCAACACCAGTCTGCCTACCTGATGGCCGTGGGTGGCGCTGCCTACCTTGTATCCAAGGCCATCAAAGCCGCCAAGGTGGTGGGCTTTGAAGACCTGGGCATGGAAGCCATCTACGAATTCGACGTGGTGGACATGCCCGTGACCGTGGCTGTGGATGCTGGTGGTACCAGCGCCCACATCACTGGCCCTGCGATCTGGAAGGAAAAGATTGCGACGGGTGAGTTCAAGGGCATCAGTGTTGCTGGTGCATAAAGCAAAGCTGCTTTCATCCCAAAAAGTTAAAACCGCCCTCGGGCGGTTTTTTCTTGCGCAAGAACAATCGATGGCCCATCACAATGAGATGATTGGTGTATGAACCGCCCCTTTAGCCAATCTTGTGAAAACAACCAAGCCCCCATCTTTGGCGTGTTGCAGCACGCTTTTGCTGACCGCAAACATGTGCTGGAAATTGGCTCTGGCACGGGCCAGCACAGCGTGTACTTTGCGCCGCGCCTGCCGCATCTGATCTGGCAGACCAGCGAGCTGACTGCATTGCACGCTGGCATTGCGGCGTGGCATGCACATATGCCAGCGTCCAATTTGCGCTTGCCGGTGGAGATGGATTTGTCGCATAGCGACTGGCCAAAGACAGAAGTGGGCACGTTTGATGCGGTGTTCACCAGCAATACGCTGCACATCGTGGCCTGGCCGCTGGTTGAACGTTTGTTTGCACTGCTGGGCCAGCACCTGCCTGTGGGCGGTGTGTTTGTCGTCTATGGTCCGTTTAACTATGGCGGCACTTTCACCAGCGAGAGCAACCGCAGCTTTGATATCTGGCTTCAATCACGCGATGCGGCCAGTGGAATTCGGGACTTTGAAGCCGTGGTGGCGCTGGCTGCGCAGCATGGCTTGCGGCTGCAGGCCGACCATGCCATGCCTGCCAACAATCGCACGCTGGTATTTCAGAAAATATAAGAAAAATTGGACTCCATGGCCTGTATAGAAAGTCTTGATAGCTCTTCTTTTTGAATAAAAAAGGTGGTGCAGAACGACAACAGCATGGCGAGCATTGAAAAACGGCGTGGGGAACCATAGTTAACAGGCTGTACTCCCACCGTTTCTTTCACTTTTCATTGCCTGGAACCCTGCATGACACACGACGAAATCCGCGCCATCCTGACTTTGTGTTTGTTGGCCTCATTCGCCGATGGCCAAAAGCACGACCGTGAGCGCGAGCAAATTCGCCAAGTGGCCGAAGGGCTGGCGGGTGATCAGGCCATCAACCTGCCCGGCCTGTACCAAGATGTGCTGTTGCGCCGAGTCAATCTGGAATCTGCCGTGGCACGCCTGAGCAGCGCCGATGCACGCCAGCTGGCTTATGAGATGGCGGTGTGCGTGTGCGATGCAGACGGCCACACCAGTGCCAAGGAAGATGTGTTTTTGGCGCAATTGCGTGCGGCACTGGGCATGGGTGGGGCAGCTGCTCCTGCAGCTGTTGCCGCCGGTGCCGGAGCGGCCAGCGCTGCCAGCGCTGCCAGCGCTGCCAGCGCGTATGCCCAGTTTGAATCACAAGCCCAGGCGGTGGCAGATGCGCCCGTGCAAGTGGCTGCAGCACCCGAGGCCGTGGTGCAATTGCCTGACAGCATGAGTGTGCCGCACCCGACGGCAGTAGATGCCCTGCCACAGACTGCAGCCC
>JAEYRT010000023.1 GCA_023435325.1 Pseudomonadota bacterium
GCTGACCACTGTCCTGCAGCAAATCGGCGTAGGCCAGGCGGCTGATGATGGCCATCTGCTCCTGCGTGCCATAGCTGAGCGTAGCCACCTCGCCTGCCACACGCCGGGCAGCGGAATCCTGACCCTGCGCCAGCACAACATGGGGCACCAGCTGCGCATCCAGCTCCATCTGTGCGCCGGGCAGCAGCAGCTGCAGGTAATGCTGCATGCGCGCTTCCAGGGGTGCCTGCAGACGACGCAGGGCGGCTACGCGCTTGGCTTTGAGGCGCTCCACCAGCAGTTGCAATGCCTCGCAACGCTGGGCAATGTCCGCCGCACTGTGCTGCGCATGCGTCAGCGCGGCCTGCGTCTGTGCGCAACTCTCTTCCAAGCCCTGGGCTCCGGCCTGCTCCAAGGCGGCGCGCAGACTGGCCATACGCACCTCGCGCTGCTGTACCTGCTGGGCATGGGCTGCCAGACTGCGCTCCAAACGCTGCTGGTCCTGTTCGGCAAAGCGTACATCCACCGCTTCCAGCGCCTGCGCGTATTGCGCTACCTGCTGCTCGCACTGTATGCGCTGGGCTTGCAGCAAGGCCGCCTCGTGCTCGGCCTGCTGCAGGCGCTGCTGCTGTCCAGGGTCCTGCAATTGATGCAGCGCCACCGCGTGCTCCTGGTTCGCGTTATCCAGATTCTGCTGCGCCAGCGCCAGTTGCTGACGTGCATCGTGTTCCTGGTGCCGTGCCTCGTCGCACTGTGCCTGGGCTGCACGCAAAGCAGCCTGCGCCTGCTGCCAATCCATGCCCGCCTCCACCTGCGGCAGGGCCTCCAGCTCGCCCTGGAGCTGCTGCAGCTGTTGCTGTGCGGTCTGACATTGCAGCTTGAGAGCATCCACGCCCTGTGGCGCATGGGCCTGCAACAACTGCTGCGCCAATTGCTGTTGCGCCAGCACTTGCTGATATTGCTCCAACACGGTTTGCGCCTGCGCCACACTGTCCAGCTGCAAGGTCTGCAAGGCTTGCGAAAGCACCTGCTGTGCCTGCTGCAGGCGCTGGGCGGCAGCCGCCACATCTTCTCCGCCGGGTGTGATGGTCAAAGTCCCACCTCCCGGTAATTGCAATTGCGTGGCGTGGGTCAGCCATTGCTGCCCCTGCCCCTGCCACTGTCCGCCATGTGTGGCCGATTGCCAGAGCAGCCGCTGCCCCTCGGGCAGCGCAAACTGCAGTTGGGTCGCCACCGCCTCATGCTGCATGCGGGCACGCAGCACGGCTTCTTCGTGTTTGCGCAGCTGAAGCAGATCGGCCTTTTCCACGCGCTGTGCAGGCAATTGCTGCGCCAGCTGCTCCAGTTGTTCCAATACCTGGCGGGCCTGTGACCAAGCCTGATCCAATTGCTGCACGCGGACTTGCTGTTCGTGCACACGCTGCACCAGCTGCTGGCGCTGGCGCAGCTGCTCGGCCTGCTGCATGGTCTGCAAAGACTGTTCCTGCTGGGACCGTGCCTGTGCATAGCCTTGTGCAGCCCGGGCATGCTGCTGCTCGGCCTGCTCTTTTGCGCGCTGGGCGCTGTCAATATTGCGGACACGGCGCTGCAGCTCTTCCTTGCGCTGCTGGTGTTGCAGCAGCACCTGCGCCATGACTTGCAACTGGCGGTCTACATGGCGCAACTGTTCGCTGGCCTGCGCATGGGCAAGCTGCATCTCACGCGCCTGCACCAGCTTTTGCCTGGCCTGCGCCAGCGCCTGTGTCCATTGCGCCTCCAGTTGCTGCTCCCTGTCTTGCTGTGCCTGCTGCTGCAAGACCTCCAGCTCGTCCACCTGGTTGCGGTACTCTTCGATCTGTTGCTGCTGTTCCTGCACTTGGCTGCGCAAGGCGTCGATGCGCTCGAGCAGCTGTGCATAACTGCCCACAGGTTTGCCACTTTTACCGATGAACTGCAAAAGCTCAGCCTCCAGCTGGGCGATCAGACCATCCCCAGCAGTGGATGCCAGGCTGCCCGCGCTGCAGGCATGTTCAGACTGAGCATGCAGCGCCTGATGCAGATGGGTGGCCGCAAAACCCACACTTTGCGTGAAACGGGCGTGGTCGGCGCCCTGCTCCACCCACAGCAGGCCAGGCACCCCCCAATGGTCGGCCTTGCTGCCACGGGCGGCAAAGCCAAAGCCCAACCGCTGGGCCAGATAGTCTTCGGCAGCTTCTTCGCTATGCGTTTGCCCGCCTGCCTGCAAATCGCAGCGTTTGCGCTTCAGAAAGGTCTTGGTCAAGCGGTGCTGCACCCCCTGCAGCACAAAGTCCACTTCCACCGTCGGAGCCGCACCCGTGTTGCCCAGTGGCAGCAAATCAGCCGCCGTGGCATTGGAGCTATAGCGGTCCAGAAAAGCCGCACGCACGGCGCGATGCAAGGTGCTTTTGCCCACCCCATTGGGCCCAGCAAGAATATTGAGCCCCGGCGCGAGGTCGGTCAGCTCCAGCTGTTCGAACTTGCGCAACTGCGCCACGCGCAAGCGCTGGACATACATCAGAGGCAGGCTCATGCCGCAGCTCCCTGCTGTTGACGGAACAAGCGAGCCGATAGCAGTTGCAAGGCAGCTTGCGCACGGGTGTCACCTGTGGCACTTTCGGCACGCAGCTCGGCCAGCAACTCCCCCACATAGCCATCGGCTTGCAACTGTGCCACATCGTCATCTGTCGGCGCCAAGCGCAGATCCTGCACATCCACATTCAGATAGCGCACGCGTGCTTCTGCCGCAGCGATGACCTGCTGCAGGCGTTCGTGCTGTATGCAATCCAGCTCACCCTGCACTTGCAGTTGCACCACATCCTGGCCTGCCAAAGGGGCCAGCCCTGCTGCCAGTGCATCCACGTCGGCCGCAAAGTGCACCGCTGCTGTGATGCGCTGCCAGCGGTATTGCGCCACAGGCAGGCGCTCGACCTGCGGCGAGGCACCCGGTGCAGCAATGTCCACCAGCAGGGCATATCCGGGTTCGTTGTTGGGGAAACGGTCAGGCTCTGGCGTGCCGCTGTAGGCCATGTGTGGGGTTACCTGCTTGACGCCATGCCAGTCGCCCAGCGCCAGCCAATCCAGGCGTGCAGTCTCGCAGCGGGTGGCAGCAATCGGGTTGGCGGAATCAATGCCCTCGTGCAACAGCCCTTGCACGCTGCCATGGGCCAAGCCGATGCGCAGCAGGCCTTCGGGCGTGTCAGCACCATCCATCCACGCCGTCAGGTCATGGTAGGTATGGCGCTGGGTCAAGGGCGCAGGCAGCACAGCAAAGCCCTGTCCCGCAAAGACATGCACTTGCGGCTGCATCAGCAAATGCACATTCGCGGGCACACATTGCAGGCGCTGGGCACGGGTCCACACGCTTTCAGCCAATGCTGCATCGTGGTTGCCTGCAATCAGCAGCCAGGGTCCGGCAAAACCTTGCAGGCACTGGAACAGACGACGGATGGTTTTGTCGGAAACGGTTTGTGCATCCCATACATCGCCAGCCACCAGCACCGCGTCCACCGCATGCGCTGTGGCAAGCTGCGACAGTCTTTGCACGGCGGTGAAGCGCGCTTCCGCCAGCAGCGGCGCAACTTCAGGATCCAAGCTGGTGTAGGCGCGACCAATTTGCCAGTCGGCGGTATGCAGAAAACGGGGCACGGCTGCCGTTCCTCTCTTGTCTGTAGTCTGAGTTTTTGTTGTGGCGATCAGTGTGGACGCTTAGCGCTGGGCGCGCAACCATTCACCAAGCATTTCAGGCTGGTGCTGCAAGAACACAGCCGCTTGCTGCAATTGCGTCACCTGTTGCTGCAAACCTCGGACATGCTGGCGCAACAGCCCCGGCATTTTGTGTGGGGCATGCCGTTGGCGCGAATCCAGTCCCAACATCTCAGCCAGCGCAGCTTCGCTGTCGCGCGCAGCCTGCTGCAGTTGCTTCAGCTGCTCTTGCAACACCTGCTGGAAGCGCAACAAATGCGCGTCCTGCAATTGCGCCATGCGACTGGCATCGAGTTGCTCGATCTCCCATTGCAACTCCAGCAGCGCCAGTAGGTCATCGGCTTCATAGGCCTGATTCACCCGCTGCATCCACTGCGTTTTGCGCGCACGAACTTGGGCATCGGGTTCACGGTCCGGGTGCAAGCTGCTGACCAGCTTGCGGTACACGGCTTTGACCGAGGGCTTGGCTGCTTGCTGCGCTGCCTGAGCTTTGCGCCGGGCTTGCTGACGCTGGCGCTGTTGCTGGTAGGCCGCACGTTCACGTTCAGCCTGTGCCTGGGCGGCTTGCGTTTGCGCTTCGACATAAGCTGCCACAGCTTCTGGATCGTCCCAGTCCATTTCTTCTGCAGCATCAGCCCCTACCGCAGATGCTGACACTGCTGGTGAGGTCTGGGTCTGCACCTGCACCTGTGGCGCGTAACGCGCATGCAACTCTGCCAAAGTGGCACGCAACGGGCCTGCAGGGGCTTGCTCGGCCCCGGCTGCACACAGATCGACAATCAGCTGCTCCAGCGTCTGGCGATCAAGCTTGCCCATGCTGTGCGCCGACCATTGGTCCAGCTGCTGTGCCAGTCTGGCCTGTGCTTGCCACTGTTGATCGAGCAATGGCCGCACCTGTTTGGCATAGCGCGTGTGCACCTCCTGCGTGGCTTGCTGCCAGGCCTGCCAATGCTGACGAGCCTGTTCCAGCTGCACAAGCAAGCGATTGAAAGCTTGTTGCGCTTCGCTCAAAGGCTGCCCGGGCGAGGCTGGGTGGATATGGAGCAGCTGCGTGGACAAAACGGGCGCGTGAAAGAAAGCCATGGCGAGCGATTGTGCGGGATGCGCGCATCCATAGCCCCCCACAAGGCCAAACACTTGGCGCTACGATGCGGCATCTTTTTGCTTGATCACTACAAGCCCATGATTCGCATTGCAGAACTCAAAGTCCCTCTTTCGGCCCTCGAATATCACCCCGAGAACCATACCGAATACCACCCGGAAGCCGCATTGCGCGCCCAAGCCGCGCAGCGCCTGGCAGTGGCACCAGAGGCCATTGGCCAGCTCACCGTACACAAACGCAGCTTTGATGCGCGCAACAAATCCGAGTTGCTGGCAGTCTACATCGTGGACATCACCCTGGCCGACGCCAGCCAGGAAGCCGCATTGCTGGCCCAGTTTGCTGATCACCCCCACGTCAATCCCACGCCTGATATGACGTGGAAGCCCGTGGGCCAGGCACCCACCGATCTGCAACACCGCCCGGTGGTGGTGGGCTTTGGCCCCTGCGGCATGTTTGCGGCCCTGGTGTTGGCGCAGATGGGTTTCAAGCCCATCGTGCTCGAACGCGGCAAGACCGTGCGCGAACGCACCAAGGACACCTGGCGCCTGTGGCGCAAGCGTGAACTGACACCGGAGTCCAACGTGCAATACGGCGAAGGCGGCGCAGGCACCTTCTCGGACGGCAAGCTTTACAGCCAGATCAAGGATCCGCGCCATCTGGGCCGCAAGGTACTGACCGAGTTCGTGACCTATGGCGCCCCGCCTGAAATTCTGTACGCAGCCCACCCGCATATCGGCACCTTCAAGCTGGTGAAGCTGGTGGAAGGTATCCGCGAGGAAATCAAGCGCCTGGGCGGGGAAATCCGCTTCGAGCAGCGTGTCACCGATGTGGTTGTCGAAGGTGAAGGGGATGAGCGCCATGTCACGGCTTTGCAAGTGCTCAACCAGGCCACAAGCGAAAGCTATACGCTGCAGACCGACCACGTCGTCATGGCGCTGGGTCACAGCGCGCGCGACACCTTCACCATGTTCTACGAGCGTGGTGTGCACATGGAGGCCAAGCCCTTCTCCGTGGGTTTCCGTATCGAGCATCCCCAAAGCGTGATCGACAAGGCCCGCTGGGGCAAAAATGCCGGGCATCCGCTGCTGGGCGCGGCCGACTACAAGCTCGTGCACCACGCCAAGAATGGCCGTGCGGTCTACAGCTTTTGCATGTGCCCCGGTGGCACCGTGGTGGCGGCCACCAGCGAACCCGAGCGTGTGGTGACCAACGGCATGAGCCAGTACTCGCGTGCCGAACGCAATGCCAATGCCGGCATGGTCTGCGCCATCGAACCTTCGGACTACCCGCAAGACGTCAAATCGTTTGCCTGGGCATTCGACGGCAAGACCTTCGGCGTGGAAAACCAGACCCCTGGCAGCTGCCACCCGCTGTCCGGCGTGGTGTTCCAGCGCCAGCTTGAATCCAAGGCCTATTTGCTTGGTGGCCGCAATTACAACGCACCGGGCCAGCTGGTGGGTGACTTCATCACCGGCAAGGCTTCGACCGATGTGGGCACTGTGCCCCCCTCCTACAAGCCCGGCATCACCTGGTGCAATCTGCACCACGCTCTGCCTGCATTTGCCATCGAAGCCATGCGCGAGGCGCTGCCCGCCTTTGGCAAAAAGATTCGCGGTTACGACATGCATGACGCCGTGCTGACTGGCGTGGAAACCCGCACCTCTTCGCCGGTCAAGATCGCACGCGGTGCCAACTTCCAAAGCGTGAACACGCGCGGCCTGTACCCCGCCGGGGAAGGTGCCAGTTACGCGGGTGGCATTTTGTCGGCCGGTGTGGATGGCATCAAGGTCGGGGAAGCTGTGGCCTGCGCCATTCTGGGCGTCGATGTACCCTCTTCTGGCGTGCGCAACTCCGGCGCTTATTGAGATCTCCAGGTCAACGAGCCACGAACAAGGATCTGCTGATGCGCTATCCCCACCCACGCCCCTCACAACTGGCTCTGGCCATCATGGCCATGGGGGTGGTCGTGCTGTCCTCCAACATTCTGGTGCAATACGCCATCAACGACTGGCTGACCTGGGGGGCCATCACCTATCCATTTGCCTTTCTGGTCACAGAACTCGTCAACCGCGCCTTCGGCCCTGCCCAGGCGCGACGCGTAGCCTGGTTCGGTTTTGCCGTGGCCGTCGCTGCTTCTGCCTTGCTCGCACCGCCGCGCATTGCAGCAGCTTCGGGTCTGGCGTTTCTGTTGTCACAAATGCTGGACATCACCGTGTTTGAC
>JAEYRT010000032.1 GCA_023435325.1 Pseudomonadota bacterium
GGTCTGGGCATTGTGCTGGCCGATGGTGCCAACGCCATGGATGTGTCTGAGGCGATTTCTGCCAAGCTGGCGCAACTCAAGCCTTTCTTTCCCAACGAGATCGATTATTTCGTGAGCTCGGACTCCACGCCTTTTGTGCGTGCATCGATTCAGGAGGTAGTCAAGGCGCTGGCCGAAGCTATGGTGCTGGTAGTGATCGTAATGTTCATCTTCCTGCAGAACTTCCGTGCCACCCTCATCCCCGCGATTGCCGTGCCCGTGGTGCTGCTGGGTACGTTCGGTGTGTTGGCGGCGGCGGGGTACTCCATCAACACGCTGACCATGTTTGCTATGGTGCTGGCCATTGGCCTACTGGTGGATGATGCGATCGTGGTGGTGGAAAACGTGGAACGAGTGATGCATGAAACAGGGCTGTCCGCCAAGGAGGCGACACGCCAATCCATGCGCGAGATCACCTCGGCGCTGGTCGGCATTGGTGTGACGCTGTCGGCCGTGTTTGTGCCCATGGCCTTCTTTGGCGGCTCGACCGGCGTGATCTACCGTCAGTTCTCCATCACCATCGTGGCTGCCATGGCGTTTTCGGTGTTTGTGGCGCTGACGCTTACGCCTGCACTGTGCGCCACCATTTTGAAAGCGCCTTCCAACCATGGCGGCGAAAAGCTCATCCGCCGCGGTCTGCTGGGGCTGAATGACCGGTTTTTCCGCTGGTTCAACCACCATTTTGATGTGACGGCTCTGCGCTATCAGAACAGCGTGGCCTGGGCCTTGCAGCGCACCAAGCGCATGATGCTGATCTTCCTGGTGATTCTGGCGGCTGTGTGGCTCCTGATCTCCCGCTTGCCTACGTCCTTTCTGCCTGATGAGGACCAGGGTTTTGTCAGCGTGAACGTGAACTTGCCTGCGGGTGCGGCCGATGCACGGCTGCAGGAAGTGCTCGATCAGGTGCGCGAATATTTTGCGGCCCAGCCCGATGTCATCAGCTTCAACCAGGTTTCCGGCCTCAGTGGCGACCAGAGTTCGGCCCGCGGTTTTGTGCGGCTGAAGCCCTGGGACGAGCGGCCACTGCCCTCGCAGTCGGCGGCAGCCATTGCGCACAAAGCCACGCAGGAGTTGTCGGCGCGCATTCGCGATGCGCGCATCTTTGTGATGCAGCCACCTGCGGTGCGCGGCCTGGGCTCGAATGCGGGCTTTAACTTCATGCTCAAGGACCTGAACGGTCTGGGCCACGAAGCCTTGCTGGCAGCCAAGGACCAGTTCCTGGCGCAAGCGCGCAAATACCCGGAGCTGGCCAGTGTGCGCGCCACCAATCTCGATGACGCAACCGAGCTGCGCCTGGATATTGACGATCGCAAGGCTGCTGCGCTGAACCTGTCGTATTCCGACATCAACAGCGTGCTCTCCAGCGCCATGGGCGGCACCTACGTAAATGACTTCTTGAACAATGGCCGCGTCAAGCGTGTCTACATCCAGGGCGATGCACCGCATCGCATGCTGCCGCAGGACATTGCCAAGTGGAGCGTGCGCAATCGTGACGGGCAGATGGTGCCATTCAGTGCCTTTTCCACGACCTACTGGGCTTATGGATCGCCGCAGCTGATGCGTTACAACGGCGCGCCTGCCTATGAAATCGTGGGCAATGCCGCGCCGGGTGTGAGTTCGGGCGTGGCCATGCAGCGGGTGGAGAGCATTCTTCAGGACATGCCCAACGGCATTGGTTTCGAGTGGACGGGTGCCTCGCTGCAGGAGCGCCAGTCGGGTGCACAGGCACCGCTGCTGTATGCCATTTCCATTCTTTTTGTGTTCCTGTGCCTGGCCGCGCTGTATGAGAGCTGGACCGTGCCGCTGTCCGTGATGCTGGCCGTACCGCTGGGTGTGGTGGGGGCATTGCTGGCCACCTATACGCGGGGCCTGACCAACGACGTGTACTTCCAGGTGGGGCTGTTGACCACCGTAGGGCTGGCCTCGAAGAACGCGATCTTGATTGTGGAATTTGCCGTGCAGCTTCAGGAGCAGGGCAAGAACCTGTTTGATGCCACGGTGGAAGCGGTGCGCATGCGTCTGCGCCCCATTTTGATGACCTCGCTGGCCTTTGGTTTTGGCGTGGTGCCCTTGGCTTTGGGTACAGGAGCGGGGGCGGGAGGCCGCACCTCGATTGGCACGGCGGTACTGGGAGGCACCGTGGCCTCCACTGTGTTGGGTCTGTTCATGGTGCCGGTGTTCTTCCTGCTGGTGCGCAGCTGGTTCAAGAGCCGTTCACGCCGTGACGACACCCCCGCCATTTCACAGGAAAACGCCGCATGATGAAGATGTTGACCTTGCGGCCCGTAGCGGCCGCAGCCGTGGCAGCTGCGTTGCTGTCTGCCTGTAACCTGGCGCCGAGGTATGAGCAACCGGCACTGGCGGTGCCCGCCACCCTCAGTGCGCCATCCGGCCTGCTGGTGCAAGCCAGTGCCCAGGCCCTGGAGCAGGCACAGGCGCAATCGTGGATTGCCAGTGCCCAGCTGCGCCAAGTGGTGGCGCTGGCCCTGAGCCACAACCGTGATCTGCGGGTGGCTGTGGAAAACATGGAAAAAGCGCGTGCCCAGTATGGCATCACACGCGCTGATCTGCTGCCGGGAATCAATGCGCAGGCGCAGGGAACTCGCAGTCGTAACAGTGCAGACCTGAGCACCAACGGCCAGACCAGCGTGAGCGAGCAGTTCACGGTGCAGCTGGGTTTTACCAGCTATGAAATCGACTTCTGGGGCCGCATTCGCAACCTCAGCGAAGCGGGGCTACAGGCTTTTTTGCAATCTGAAGACCATCAGCGCAATGTACAAATTGGCCTGGTGGCAGATGTGAGCAATGCATGGTTGAACCTGGCGGCCGATCTGGCGCGGCTGGAGTTGGCGCAAAGCACGCTGGTCAGCCGCGAAAAATCGTACGAGCTGACGCAGCGCATGTTCGAGATTGGTGCCACATCCGGGCTGGTGGTGGCGCAAAACCGTTCCACGGTGGAAACTGCGCGCGCTGATGTGGCTGCCTATACCGCGCAAGCGCAGCGCAGCCGCAATGCCCTGCAACTGCTGGTGGGTGGCAGTGTGCCCGCCGAATGGCTACCGAATGCGCGCACCTTGCAGGCAGAGGCGGCCCAGCAGCTTGCGCTGTTGCCTGTGCCTGAGGATATGCCTTCCAGTGTGCTGCTGCAGCGCCCCGATGTGCAGGCGGCCGAGCACCAGCTGCGCGCCATGAACGCCAATATCGGCGCTGCGCGTGCAGCCCTGTTCCCCAGCATTACGCTTACGGGCAGCGTGGGTACGGGCAGCCGCGAACTGGATGCCCTGTTTGGCAGCGGTACGGGCACCTGGAGTTTCATGCCGCAGATCCGTCTGCCGATTTTTGATGGCGGCCGTTTGCGGGCCGGTGTGGAAGTGGCCCAAGCCAATCAACGCATTGCCGTGGCGCAGTATGAAAAAACTGTGCAGACCGCTTTCCGTGAAGTGGCCGATGCCATGGCAGACCGTGCGCAGTGGGATGAACGCCTGAGCGCGCAAAACGATGTGGTGCGCGCCATGCAAACCGCGTTCGAGCTCTCGGAGGCCCGCTTTCAGTCGGGCGTGGACAACTATCTGAGCGTGCTGGATGCACAACGCAGCCTGTACGGCGCGCAGCAAAATCTGATCGGCCTGCGTCTGGCCGAGCAGATCAACCGCGTGACGCTGTGGAAGACTCTGGGCGGGCAGGAGAGCGTGGCCGCCGCGCTGTAGAACCCGCCACTGCAAACAAAAAGGCCGATCTGCGAAGGGGTATGCAGATCGGCCTTTTTTGCATGAAGCCTGCAATGGCTGTGTCACATGGCGGCGGGAAAATGGTAATTGTCCTTGGCGATGCAATGGCGTTCAACAACTCCGGTAGGTGTTGCTTCCATGCATGGAAGTTTGCATGTTGCGGCGCAAAAAATGCTGCTGCCACACAAAGAGTTTTCCCGATTTTCAGAAAAAATATCCAATGATTCTGCCTATGCAGCAAAATTTGCTGCATGGATAAAATTGACCGGAAAATTCTCTCCGTATTGCAACGCAATGCACGCGCCAGCCTGCAGGAAATCGGCCAGGCGGTCGGCTTGAGTCCCTCGCCTTGTTGGACGCGCATCAAGCGCATGGAAGACGAGGGCGTGATTGAAGGCTATACCGTGCGTCTCAATCCACAGTCACTCGGGCTCAACGATACGGTGCTGCTCATGGTCACGCTCAACAGCCACAGTGACAACACACTGGAAAAATTTGGCGAGCAACTGGCAACCATTCCGGAGGTGGTCGAAGCGCATCTGGTCTCAGGCACCTACGACTACCTGCTGCGCGTCATGGTCAAGGACACGCGCGACTATGAGCGTCTGCTGCGCGAAAAACTCTACAAGATCAAGGGCATCCAGCACAGTCAGTCCATGTTTGTGCTGCGCACCCTCAAGCGTGCAGAGACACCGCTGGGCGCTTAGCTGGATGGTCTTTTTTGAGCGCAACAACGCACGGCCACGTGCAGTCCGCTGAACTGGAAGCAACTCGGTTTCCCTGGTAGGAAGCACTGCCCTCAAGGTGTGAGTACCACCTTGCGGCAATC
The DNA here is from genome assembly GCA_023435325.1 of Pseudomonadota bacterium. Taxonomy (GTDB): domain Bacteria; phylum Pseudomonadota; class Gammaproteobacteria; order Burkholderiales; family Burkholderiaceae_C; genus Comamonas. The sequence goes on from JAEYRT010000032.1 coordinate 4,597, forward strand.
GTCCTGTTGCTTTTCAAACAGCTCATAGGCCTGGGCAGCATCTGCCAGCTTCATGCGGTGGGTGATGATGACTTCCGGATGCATGCGCCCATTGCCAATGTGTTCCAGCAACTCCGGCATGAATTTCTGCACGTGGGTCTGTCCCATCTTGAACGTCAGGCCCTTCTCAAATGCATCGCCAAACAGAAAGCCGTGGATGAAGCCTGCATACACCCCGGGCACACTGACCACGCCGCCGCGGCGGGTGGCGGCAATGCATTGGCGCAGTGCCTTGCCGCTGGAGCCTTCCAGGCGCATATTGGTCAACGCGGTTTCCAGCGCGCTGCCCTTGGCTTCAAAGCCAACGGCATCGATGGAGGCATCCACGCCGTGGCCACGGGTGGCGTTGAGAATGACTTCGGCAGGGTCGTCCTCCTTGTCGAAGTTGATGGGGATGACGCCATAGGTCTGCTGGGCAAAGGCCAGGCGGGAGGCATTGTCATCGACCATGAAAATCTGCTCGGCACCCAGAAACCGTGCCGACAGCGCGCACATCAAGCCCACGGGGCCAGCGCCAAACACTGCCACGGTAGCCCCAGGCCTGATTTCCGCATGCACGGCGGCCTGGTATCCGGTGGGCAGGATGTCCGAGAGAAACAGGACCTGCTCGTCGGTGAGCACATCCGGGATCTTCAACGGGCCAACATTGGCCTGCGGCACGCGCACGAACTCCGCCTGCCCGCCGGCATAACCACCATACAAATGGCTGTAACCAAACAGCCCAGCCCCGGGCGTGGAGGTTTTTTTGTTCAGGATGGCGCCGCGACCAGGGTTGGTGTTTTCGCAGGAAGCAAACAAGGTTTTGTCGCAATAAAAGCAGGAGCCACAGGCAATCACGAATGGAATCACCACCCGATCGCCCGGACGCAGTTCGCTGACACCAGGTCCTACTTCCTCGACGACACCCATGAATTCATGGCCCAGAATGTCGCCGTCTTTCATATGGGGAATCTTGCCGCGATAGATGTGCAGGTCCGAGCCGCAAATCGCCGTGGCTGTCACGCGCAGCAAAATATCGTCGGCAGCCGTCAGAACAGGGTCGGGGACGGAATCCACACGGACATTTTTACTGCCTTGGTAAGTAAGTGCTCTCATGCTGATCCTTGTTCAAAGCCGGTTGAAGAAAAAATGGAAGCCGTTTGTTGCACTGTGAAGAGCTTCGCTGCCGGTGCGCGTAGGACGTGGCTTTGCATTCAGGTCCCGCAGTGCTTATGGCACGGGTCAGCACGGATTAGCGATGCATGCATGCAGCAAGTGCCTACGGGCAGGTGCAGGCAAGGCTGACGCAGCTCAGCATGCAGGCGTTGCACCATGGTGATCACCTTCAACCGTCACGACTGGCGTGGACGAAGGCAGATGTCATGCGCGCAGACGGCCCACCCAGTGCCTGTCGCATCTGCGCATGACAATTGCCTGGACGCGCGAGTTGCTGCAGCTTTATGAAAAATCACCGCTCAGACCCACCTGTCAGCAGGCCGCTAGAACTGGTGCCTGTGGAATACCGCCCTTCCTACGAAGTCGTTGGGGAAGATGAAGCCGCAACAACGCAAGAGCTGCTGGAGATCTTGCATTCCATCAGTACGACGGTTTCGCAGGACGAGGGGCACGCCTTTCGCAGCCTGCATGCCAAGGCGCATGGCATTGTGCGAGGCACACTGGAAGTGCTGGCCTTGCCGCCGGTGCTGGCGCAGGGCCTGTTTGCCCAACCGGCCCGTTATCCCGTGGTGATGCGTCTTTCCACCACGCCGGGAGACTTGCTGGAAGATGCGGTTTCAACGCCGCGTGGTTTGGCTTTCAAGGTGATGGAAGTTACGGGACCACGCGTGGAGGAAGGCGATGCCTTGCGCGAGCAGGACTTTGTTATGGTGAACGGGCCTGTGTTCAGTGCATCCAGTGCCCGCAAGCTGGCGGGGATGTTGAAAATGCTGGCGACCACCACGGACAAAGCACCCCAGGCGAAAAAGCTGCTGTCTGCTGCGCTGCGCAGCATGGAAGCCATCGTGGAAAAAGCCGGGGGTGAGAGCGCAGCACTCAAAACGCTGGGCGGACATGCGCCAACCCACCCGCTGGCGGAAACCTATTTCACCCAGGTGCCCGTACTGTATGGGCCTTACATGGCGAAGTTTGCGCTGGTGCCCGTGTCTGCGGCGCTGGCAGACTTGCACCAAGATAGACTGGATGTGAAGGCGCACCCCGATGCCTTGCGCCAGGCCATTGCACAGTTTTTTGAAAAACACAGCGCCACCTGGGAGTTGCGTGTGCAGCTGTGTGTGGATCTGGAACGCATGCCGATCGAGGATGCTTCCGTGCCATGGTCTGAAACGCTCTCTCCCTATGTACCTGTGGCGCGCATCAAGGCTGCACCGCAAACCACCTGGGACGCCGTGCATTCGCCCCTGCAGGACAATGCGCTGGCCTTCGACCCCTGGCATGCGCTGGCGGCCCATCGGCCGATTGGCTCCATCATGCGGGTGCGTCGTGCTGCCTATGCCATGTCGGCTTCCTATCGGCAGCGCTTCAATGCCAGCCGTTCCGTATGAGCACAGAGGCAGATACTGCCCCTTCCTACGTCCTGGCAGGTGCTGCGCTGCCCGGGCAGGGCACTGCATGCGCCCATACTGAGTGCATGCTTTCACCGGAGTTTGCCATGCGTACACCTGCCAACCATCCACCCAATGATTCTCATGCAGGGATTGACCGCAGTGAGGATGCCAACGCCCAGTTGCCCGAAGGGGATGACATCAATCAGCATCTGAGCGCCGAAGAGGATGTTGCGGATTCCCTGGAGGACATGTCCGCCCATCCGTTTGATGACATACCGCAGGATGGGCCATTGAATTTTGATGACGGCACGGACATGGGGCACCCGCGCGGCAATACCGGACGCACCGACGGCACTTGGGAGGCAGAAGGTGCGGACAGTGGTGCCCTTAAGCCGCCCAGTGAAATACTATCTGACCGCGTAGGCCCCAGCAATCCGGGCAGCAAATGAAATTGCGATGCAGTCGATGCAAACTACAAAGCATGAAAAGCGTAGCGTACAGCGCCCGTGTGATCTAGCTTTGGAAGTTCTATGTATCTGAAAGCATTGCTGGTAAAGCGTTAGATGCTTTACTAAACATAGCGAAAAACTGGACAGTACCTGGCGCTGAAATTTTGATAGCCATGCATCCCATGGCTCCAGCCACTGGCGGCAATGCATTGGTGCAGGAAGCGGTGCACTGTTTTGCTTTGGCACTTGTTGCACTGCAAAATCAATGACTTAAGTGCGCTTCTTCCTACGTATTTCTGCGGCTACAGGCTATCGATACAAGCGAAGGCTTTACGCAGACTGGTGCGGTGGATCAGCCACCATTGAAGGAGTTCACCATGCCTGCCAAATCTCCTGCCTTGCCCAAAGTGATGGAATTGCCAGAACTGGAAGCAGACGATGCCTATGACGGCGCCTTGCCCGTAGATATGATTGCCAGCGAACGCATGAGCGCCGAAGCCGACGTTTGTGATTCGCTGGAAGATTTTTGCGGGCGCTCGTTTGAAGACGCCCCCCACCTTGGACCTTTGGACTTTGATGGCGTCAAAACCAGACGCCATCACTGAGCCACATCAGCGTGCACCGCTGATGTCCATCTGCTCCAACTTCACAAAGCGCGTTCCCTTGGTGAACTTGTAACCCAGCCAGATCGCCAAAAACAGTGGAATGCCGATGTATGTGGCCACCACACCTGTCCAGTCGATGCGATCCGCCAGGAAGGCTTCGTAGTTCTGCCCCAGCGTGATGATCAGGCACAGCACGAAGGCAAAAATGGGCCCGATGGGGAACAGTGCTGCCTTGTAAGGCAGGGTGCCCGTGTCAAAGCCTTGCACCATGCAGGCACGGCGGAAACGGTAATGGCTGATGGCAATGCCCAGCCATGCGATGAAGCCGCACATGCCAGACAGGTTCAGCAGCCAGATATAGACGGATTCAGGGCTGAAGACGTTGGTGAAGAAGCACAGCGCGGCAATCGCGGTGGTGGCGATCAGGGCCATGATGGGAACACCGCGTCCATTGACGCGCGCGAAAATCTTTGGCGCCATGCCTTGACGCGCCAGCGCGTACAGCATGCGGGTTGAGGCATACATGCCAGAGTTGCCAGCCGACAGCACCGAAGTCAGTACCACGGCGTTCATCAAAGCGGCAGCGCCCAGCAATCCAGCGCGTTCAAAGACCAGCGTAAAGGGGCTGACGCTGATGTCGCCCAACTCGTTGCGCAACAGCTTGGGGTCGGTGTAGGGGATCAGCAGACCGATGATCAGAATGGCGAACACATAGAACAGCAAAATGCGCCAGAACACCTTGCGCACCGCACGGGGCACATTTTTCGCAGGATCTTCGGACTCGCCTGCCGCAATGCCGATGAGTTCGGTGCCCTGGAAGGAAAAGCCCACGATCATGGCCACACCGATCAACGCTGCAAAACCGCCAGCAAAGGGAGCGTCACCCGCCGTGAAGTTGGCAATATTGCCCCAGATGCCCTCCGGTGCACCGCCGGTCATGATGCCAAACACCATCAGCAGGCCAATACCGATAAAGACCAGCACCGTGACCACCTTGATGGCGGCAAACCAGAATTCGGACTCTCCAAAACCTTTGGAGGACAGGGAATTCAGGCCAAACATCAGCGCCAGGAAAATGGCACTCCACAGCAGGCCATTCACATCAGGGAACCAATAAGCCATGACGAGCTGCGCGGCCACCAGGTCCACCGCAATGGTCACGGCCCAGTTGTACCAGTAGTTCCAGCCCAGCGCGAAGCCAAAGCCTTCGTCCACATACTTGGCGCCATAGGTGGCAAACGAGCCGGAAACCGGCAGGTGAGACGCCATTTCCCCCAGACTGGTCATCAAGAAATAAACCATCAGGCCAATGA
>JAEYRT010000085.1 GCA_023435325.1 Pseudomonadota bacterium
GCCTTGGCCCACGTGAAGGCGCAGGGCCTGCGCTTCCCAGACTTTGTGCAAGCCGATTTCCCCTTGCCTGAAGCGCTGCGCGCGCAGCTCGCCGCCCATGCGGATGAACTGGAAAATGGCCGCGGCTTTACCGTGCTGCGCGGCTTGCCGGTGGAGCGCTATAGCGACGAAGACATTCAGATCATCTACTACGGCATTGGCCTGCACCTGGGCCAGCCTGTGCGCCAGAACCCACGCGGCGATCTGCTGGGCTTGGTGATGAACGTGGGCGATAAAACCCAGAAAACCACCCGCGTTTACGAAACCAACGATTACCTGCCCTACCACACCGACCCCTCCGACGTGGTGGGCCTGCTGTGCGTGCGCAAAGCCAAGGAAGGCGGCCTGTCCAGCCTGGTGAGCGTGGGCGCGGTCTACAACGAAATCTTGCGCAACCACCCCATGCTGCTGGGCCTGTACTACCGCCAGTGGTACTGCGCGCACCTGTGCGAAACCGGTACCGACCCCGGCCTGACGCCCATCTTCAGCTACCACCAAGGCAAGCTCACCTGCCGCTACCTGCGTCAGTACATCGAGCTGGGCCACGAGATGAAGCAGTTACCGCTCACGCCGATTGAAATCGAAGCGCTGAACGTGTTTGACCAAGCCATGCAAATGCCCGAATTGCGTCTGGACATGATGCTGGAGCCGGGCGACATGCAGTTCGCCAACAACTACGCCGTGCTGCATTCGCGCAATGGCTTTGAAGACCACGATGCGCCCGAGCAGCGCCGCAAGCTGCTGCGCCTGTGGCTGAAGATGCCGAATGCGCGTGAGCTGGCACCGGAGTTTCCCGGACGCAATGGTTTCCCCGCACCGGCGACAGTGGCCTGACTGAAGGCACTGCGCTTAGTACCTGACGCCTTCTGCGGCTTTGATTGCTGAGGCCGGGTCTCGGCCCGGCAGCCGAGTTCCTTTTTGTGCGCGACAAAAAGGAACCAAAAAGCGCGTCTGCGACGCTTGCGCGCGCGTGGGGCGGTGGCGCTGGCTGAATGAGAGGCGGTTATCGGCCATAAACTGCCCTTCCACGTGATGGCTTAGCGAACTTTCAGAACCTCGGGGTGCAACGGAGAGGCACTCTCATGAAAGATGTCCGTCAAATACTGGATCAGTTCTTCTTCTTTGATGAACTCAGGAATGACAAGACTTGAAGGTCGTCGTTTACCGTCGTTGCTTGGATGGTAGGCACGCCACCCGTTTTGGAATCTTTCGATTTGCAGCATCCGACCAAAAACGTTGAAAAGCATACGAGCCCCTGTTTTTTAGCAATAGGCCACGTAGGTTAGCACTGCCTTGAATGCCTATAAGTCTTTCTGAAAGACTTCTTTGGGTCGTTAGCTGCCCTTAGCCAATCCTCGCGCGCGTAAGCGTCGCGCCCCGCTTCGGTATAAAAATTCTGACTTCCGGCGGCTGTTTGAACGGAGCGCTGTCAGCGCGCAGTGAGTTCCGCCGGATAGCCGTCGGCAGACGCGCTTCTTTGGTCACTTTCTTGTCGCGGACAAGAAAGTCCCTCGCCACCCGGTGCGACGAACCGGCCTCTGTCATCAAACGCACCACGGCAGCTGATAATCAAAAAAAGTAGCGGCTAGCGCTTGTAGATATTGGATTTCAGATTGTTTTCTATCTTAAACCCTTGTCTATCAAACGCTAGCCGCTTAGTTTTTTGTAGAGTGCTTTAGAAGCGCGGCAAATCCGGATGGCTGATCTGCCCCCCGCGCACCAGCATCTTGCCGTATTCGGCACAGCGGTTGTGCGTGGGAATGACCTTGCCGGGGTTGAGCAAGCCTTGCGGGTCAAATGCCGCCTTGAGCGCGAACATCTGCAGGTTCTCTTCGGTTGTGAACTGCGTGCACATGGAGTTGAGCTTTTCCACGCCCACGCCGTGCTCGCCCGTCACCGTGCCGCCCATGGCCACGCTGGTTTCCAGGATGTCGGCACCAAACAGCTCGCAGCGGTGCAGTTCGTCGGGGTCGTTCGCATCGAACAGGATCAGCGGGTGCAGATTGCCATCGCCCGCGTGGAACACGTTGGCGCAGCGCAGGCCGTATTTCTTTTCCATGTCCTGGATCGCCAGCAGGATGTCCGCCAGGCGCTTGCGCGGAATGGTGGAGTCCATGCACATGTAGTCGGGGCTGATGCGCCCTGATGCCGGAAAGGCATTCTTGCGGCCACTCCAGAAACGCATGCGCTCTTCCTCGCTCTCGCTCACGGCAATGGCGGTGGCACCGGCGGCCCGCAGCACGGCGCTCATGCGCTGGACTTCTTCCTCGACTTCTTCCGGTGTGCCATCGGACTCGCACAGCAAAATGGCTTCGGCCGTCAGGTCGTAGCCAGCCCTGACGAAGTCCTCGACGGCAGCCGTCATGGGCTTGTCCATCATCTCCAGACCTGCGGGAATGATGCCTGCGGCAATCACGGCGGCCACGGCATCACCGGCTTTGCGTACATCGTCAAAGCTGGCCATGATGCAGCGTGCCAGCTGGGGCTTGGGGATGAGCTTGACGGTGACCTCGGTGGCCACGGCCAGCATGCCTTCGCTGCCGATCATGGCGGCCAGCAAGTCGTAGCCGGGCACATCCAGCGCGTCCGAGCCGAATTCGATGGGTTCGCCCTCGATGGTGAAACCCTTGACCTTGAGCACGTTGTGCACCGTGAGGCCGTATTTCAGGCAGTGCACGCCGCCCGAGTTCTCGGCCACATTGCCACCAATCGTGCAGGCAATCTGGCTGCTGGGATCGGGTGCGTAATACAGGCCATAAGGCGCGGCGGCCTCGCTGATGGCCAGGTTGCGCACCCCGCACTGCACGACGGCGGTGCGGCTGTAGGCGTCAACCTGAAGAATCTGGTTGAACTTGGCCAGCGACAGCGTCACGCCCATGGCGTGCGGCATGGCGCCGCCCGACAGGCCTGTGCCCGCACCGCGCGCCACGACGGGCACCTGCAGCGCATGGCAGGCCTTGAGCACGGCTTGGACTTGCTCGTAGGTTTCGGGCAGGCACACGACCAGAGGGCGCTGGCGGTAGGCCGTCAGGCCGTCGCACTCATAAGGCGTTGTATCTTCGGCATGCCACAGCAAGGCGTGTGCAGGCACATGCTGGGACAGGGCTTGCACCACCTCGGCTTGGCGGGCAGCGCGTTCGGAAAGGCTGGCAGTCGTCATGGTGCCGACTGTAGAGCAAGCCTTGGCAAAACGCTGTGATTTTTCTTGCAAGCCTGCGTGAAAGCCTTGCGGGGGCCGGTGTCAACCGCCGCTGGGAGCAGGAGGACTACATGGTCTTGGCCAGCCATTCGGCAAAGGCCTGGCATTCCCAGCGGTCCATGGTGCCTGTGCGCCAGCACAGATAGTGGGCATGCGGGCTGGGCACTTCCAGGTCGAACAAGCGCACCAGTGTGCCGTTGTCCAGCCATGGCGCGCCCAGTTTGAGCCGCACGGGCGCCACGCCCATGCCAGCGGCTGCGGCATCACACAGCAGGCCCACATCGTTGAACTGCGAGCCTTCCATGGGTTCCGCCCAATCCAGCCCGGCAGCCTGGAACCAGGGGCGCCAGGCTTCCAGCGGGCTGCGCAGCAACGGCAGTTCCTGCAGGTCTTGCGGCTGATTGATGGGGCCGTGCAGACGCAGAAAACCGGGCGAAGCCACGGGTGTGTAGACGTCGCGTGCGATTTCCAGGTGCTCGACATCGGCGTACTGACCCATGCCGTAGCGCACCATGAGGTCGGCATCTTCGGCCACCACGTCCAGCAGCGGGATGGCGACCTGCAGCGTGATGTCGATTTCCGGATAGGCTTCGGTGAATTGCGCCAGGCGCGGAATCAGCATGCAGCGCGCAAACGTGGGCGTGACGGCGATCTTCAGGCGCGAGCGGCCACTGGCGACCTGACGGTTGGGAAAGCATTGCAGCGCGCCCAGCCCCTCGCGCACCTGCTGCAGATAGTTCTGGCCGTCGGTGGTCAGGGAAAAATCTGTGCGGCCGAACAGCTGCGTGCCCAGCACCTGTTCCAGCTGCCGGACACGGTGGCTGACAGCACTGGGCGTGACATTGAGCTCTTCGGCCGTGAGCGTGACGCTGCGCAAGCGCGCCAGCGCTTCAAAGGTCAGCAGGCACTGAATGGGTGGAATGCGTTGTGCAGAGCGACTGTCAAAAAAACGGGGGGCGCGCTGGCCGTGGGGGCGTGGTGTTGACATGGCTGGGCACTTCCAAAGGCGTCAGGGTGCGACAAGGTGCTGGCTATGCTTTTAAAAGCAGCAAGCGCTTGCTGCTCTTGAATTTCATAATGAAAACATATGAAAGTCAAGAAAAGACAAGCGCTAGATGCTTTTCTTTTATGAGCGAACCGTTCAGCGGAATACGACGGTTTTGTGACCATTGAGCAACACACGGTGCTCGCTGTGCCACTTCACGGCACGTGCCAGCACCTGGCTTTCCGTATCCTGGCCGCGGGCGGTCAAGTCTTCCACCGTGTCGGTGTGGTCGGCGCGGGCCACGTCCTGCTCGATGATGGGGCCTTCATCCAGATCGGCTGTCACATAGTGAGCGGTCGCTCCGATCAGCTTCACGCCCCGGTCATGGGCCTGGTAGTAAGGCTTGGCGCCCTTGAAACTGGGCAGGAAGCTGTGGTGGATGTTGATAGCACGTCCCGCCAGCTTTTGACACATGTCATTGGACAGCACTTGCATATAGCGGGCCAGCACCACCAGCTCTGCGCCTTCGGACTGGATAATCTCGTACTGCTTGGCCTCGGCCTCGGCCTTGGTTGCGGCCGTGACGGGAATGTGGTGGAAAGGAATGTTGTAGCTGGCCGCGAGTTGGTAGAAGTCGCGGTGGTTGCTGATGATGGCGCGGATGTCGATGGGCAGCAGGCCCGACTTCCAGCGGAACAGCAGGTCATTGAGGCAGTGGCCCTGGCGGCTGACCAGCAGCACGGTCTTCATGCGTTCGTCAGCGGAATGCAGGCTCCACTGCATGGAGTGGGCTTCCGCCAGCACGGCCGTGGCGGTTTTCAAGGCGGCAATGTCGGTGTCGTCGCAAACAAACTGCACACGCATGAAGAACAGACCGGTGGCACTGTCGTTGAATTGCGAGGCTTCTTCGATGTTGGCGCCGTGTTCCAGAAGGAAACCAGAGACAGCATGCACCAGGCCACGGCGGTCTGGGCAGGACAAAGTGAGAATATAGGCTTGGGTCATAGCGCGGCAATTGTCGCAGCATGGTTGGAGCCGACGAGGGATTGAGGGAATACATGCAACACGATGGCTCTGTGCCGCATCTGGCGCCTTGGCGCGCTCTGGTGCTGTATCTGGTGGTCGGCCTGCTCTGGTTTGGCGCCGGGGATGCCGTCATGCCTTATGTGGTCAGCGAGCATGAACTGTTCGTGTGGTTGCAGCGCATGCAGGACTATGTGTTTGTGCTGGCCTCCGGCTGCTATGCCGCCTGGCTGGTGTATCGGACGCAGCAGGCGGAACAGCGCCGCGCCGTGGCCCGTCAGGCGCTGGCCAGCAACGAGGAACAACTGCGCCTCGCACTTGATGGCAGTGGCAGCGGCATGTGGGACTGGGACATGCTCCAGCGCCGCCACACCTTCTCGCAAGGCGTGGCCAGCATGATGCGCTACCAGGGCGACAACTTCGCCCGCGACTTCCGCTTCAAGTCGCGCCTGCACCCTGAAGACCGCGCCCGCGTGGGCCAGGAGGCCCGCCGCGCCCTGCAGACTGGATGCCCGTTTGCCGTCACGGCCCGTGTGCGGTGCTTTGATGGGCAATACCGCTGGTTTGAAGCGCGTGGCACGCGCCACCTGGATGAGCAGGGCGCAGCGGCCCGCTTTTCCGGCATCATCACAGACAAGACCCAGCAGCGCGAAGAGCAAGAACGCCTGCGTTTGGCGGCAACGGTGGTGGACAACGCCTCCGAAGGCATTGTGGTCACCGATGCCAACAACACCATTTTGTGGACCAATGCAGCCTTCTCGCGCCTGCTGGGCTATGCCCCCAATGAGCTGGAAGGCAAGCGCCCTTCGGTCTTCAAGTCAGGGCTGCATGACAAGGCCTTTTATGACGCCATGTGGCGCACCCTGCACCAGCGTGGGCACTGGCGGGGCGAAATCTGGAACAAGCGCAAGAACGGCGAAATCTTTCCAGAGCGCATGTCGCTCAGCGCCGTGCAGGACGCGCAAGGCCACACCACGCATTACGTGTGCATGTTCACCGACATCTCGGAGGAAAAGCAGCGCGAGGAGCAACTGCAGCGTATGGCCCACTGCGACGAGCTGACCGGGTTGGGCAACCGCAACTGGTTCACCCAGGAGTTGACCTGCTCCGTGCAGGAGGCGGCGCAGCGGGGCGAGCAGATGGCGGTCATCTTGCTCAACCTGGACCGCTTCAAGGATGTCAATGACAGTTATGGCCATGCCGTGGGCGATGAGGTGTTGCGCCACATTGCGCGTCAGGTGCAGTCTGCGCTGCATCCCGGGGAGGTGATTGCCCGCATGGCCGGGGATGAGATCGTGGTGTTGGCCCGCCAGCTTGGCCAGGTGGAAGACGCCTCGGTCATTGCGGAGCGCCTGATCCAGGCTGCCGCCCAGCCCTGGAAATCTCCTGACGGGTTTGCCATCGTGGTCAGCGTCAGCGCCGGTATTTGCTGCTACCCGCTGCATGCAGACAATGCTTCCGCCTTGGTGCAGGGTGCGCATGCAGCCGTGTATGGCGCCAAAGAAGGCAAGGGCGCCAGCAGCCTGTGGTGCTTCTTCAGTGAAGACATGACCCTGGCCGCCCGCGAGCGCATCGCGCTGGAGTCCCGCCTGCGCAACGCGCTGGAGCAGGGCCATTTGCAGCTGTTCTACCAGCCGCAGATCGAGATTGCGAGCGGTGCGCTCGTAGGCTGTGAAGTGTTGATGCGCTGGCTGGACCCCGTCGAAGGCATGATTTCGCCCGCACGCTTTATCCCGGTGGCCGAAACCACGGGCCTGATCGGTCCTTTGGGGGAATGGGTGCTGGATCAGGCTTGCCGCCAGGTGCAGACATGGCACAACCAGGGCTTGCCTGATGTGTCAGTGGCCGTGAATGTGTCGCTGCACCAGTTTCTGCTGACCGATATCGCAGGCTATGTGCGCCAGGCATTGAAAGCGTCCGGCCTGCCCGCGCAACGTCTGGAGCTGGAAATCACTGAAAGCGCGCTGGCAGAGCGCCCCGAGGAAGCGCTGCTCGTGCTGCGTGCGCTCAAAGAGCTGGGTGTGGGGCTGGCGATTGACGACTTCGGCACGGGCTATTCGTCGCTGGCGCACCTCAAGCGTTTTCCCATCGACCTGCTCAAGATCGACCAGGGCTTTATCCGTGACATTCCCCACAGCGCAGACGATATGGCCATCAGCCGCGCTGTCATTGCCATGGGCCAGAGCATGGGCATGCAGGTGCTGGCCGAAGGCGTGGAAACGGCAGAGCAACTGGAGTTTTTGCGCCAGCATGGCTGCAATTTTTACCAAGGCTATCTATGCAGTCGCCCCGTGTCCGCGGCAGATTTTGCGCAGCTCCTGCAGGCCGAGGCGCAGCGCCGCCACCAGTCGGGCCAGGCGCCCATGTTTGAAATCTGAACCAGAGGTACGCGCCATGCCGCGCAATCACGGGCGATAAAAAAGGCTCCAGAGGAGCCTTGTGGAGAAATCCGGCGCCCTTTAGTGCACCAGCACAGGGTTTTGCGCCAATTGGGCGTAGCGCTCCAAAATATCTTCCACTTCTTCTTCCGTGGGAGATTCTTGCTGCCAAGCCTGGATCTGTTGCTGGAACAGTTCGGCCCAGGAGCCATCCAGATACACCTCTTTGCCCGAGCGCTTGTCCACGATTTCAAAACCATGGCGCGGCATGGCGGGGGCGGGTGTCTGACCATCGGCGAGCGTTACCTCGGCAGGCAGGCCGAGGTCCGGCTTGAGATGGAGCACCACAAAGGAATCCGAGTCATAAAGCATTTGCATGGTGGCCCTCCTTTCAAGTCTGTAGTTGCCATCGGGAAAACGATGGATGGTTTTCAGATGGGGTCCCCACAGTCGGTTTCAAGGTGCGCATCAGGTGCGCAAGTCCAGTATTCCACGAAACCATGGGCACTGCACTGCCACACCGTCGGGCGAGCTCAGGGCTTGCTGTGGGACTGCAGCCTCAGGTCCAGCTCATCACGGCCACCGTCTTCCAGCAGGCGAATGCGCACAGGCAGATAACCCAGACTGGGTGCCAGCCACACGGCGGACTGCAAGCCGTCTTCCTCGCTGCTGTCGGAGTTGTGCTCCAGTTTGACGGCGCCCATGCCCCCTGCAGGCAATTGCAGGGTTTCGGTGCCGCGCACGGTGAAGGTCCAGGGCGTCACGCGGGAACTGCTCGCTGCCTGCACGGTGATGCTGCTGCCTGCAGGGTAGCGCTGGGGGGCGGCAGCCAGCATGCCGGCCACCTGGAAGAACACACTCATGCGGTCCTGGGTGCCGCTGATCCACGGGGCAGCCTGACTGCCACGGCTAAAGCGGATCTGACCAGCGGCAGCATCGAATGTGGTGCTGTATTCCTTGCGGCTGCGGTCCAGGAAGATCTCCGGCTGCAGGCCCTGAGGGCCGATGGCGCCCACGCTGGCCTGGCGGCGGCTGCCCAGAATGGGAATCTGCACCTGTTGTGAGGCCTCATAGCGCTGCCCTTGGGGCAGCCAGTCCAGCTGTGCCGTGGTTTGATAGGGCAGCGTCTTGAACTTGCCTTGCACGGCGAACTGCAGGCGAGCCGCTGCAGGTGCTTTCCAGCGGATGGCAGATGTCACCCGTTGCCCTTGCGGATTGCGCACTTCAATCGGCGCAGTGGGGATCTGGGCATATGCCAAGCCGGCGCCGAAACCAAGCAATGCGCCCAGCGCAAGGGTGCTCAGCAGGTGAAAGGACGAAGCAGAAAAGGAGTGAGCGAAAGCGTGAGCGCGCAGCTGCATGGGGCGAACCTTAGAATTTGCGGGGTACACCGTGAGTCGTTCCACGCAGCATACGAGGCGGCTTTGGCGGCTCACATCGGGTTCTTTTATTTTGGCAGCACCGCGCTTTTTCAGGGAGCGGCTGCCGTATGGCCCTGGAGCCTACAGCTTTTAGCTCATGAAACTCGCTACTTACAAAGACGGATCGCGCGACGGCCAGCTGGTTGTGGTCTCGCGCGACCTGCGTCTGGCCCATTACGCCACGGGTATTGCCTCGCGCATGCAACAGGTTCTCGATGACTGGACATTCATGGCGCCCCAGCTGCAGGATCTGTACCAGCAGCTGAACACGGGCCGCACCACCCATGCGTTTGCCTTCGATCCCAGCCAGTGCATGGCTCCGCTGCCACGCAGCTTTCAGTATCTGGAGGCGGCGGCTTACCCCAGCCATCTTGCGCTGACGCAGCCTGAAGGCAGTATCAGCAAAACCGAGCCACAGATGCGCCAGGGGGCCGGTGATTGTCTGGTGGGTGCATGTGACGAAGTGGCCCTGCCCAGTGCCGCCCTGGGCATGGATTTTGGCGCCGGCCTGGCCGCAATCACGGGTGATATTTCCATGGGCAGCACGCCGGAGCAGGCACTGTACGGCATCCGGCTGCTGATGCTGAGCAACACGCTGTGCCTGCGCAATACCATGCCCGGCAATCCCGGTCATGCCTGGAGCCAGGTGCAAAGCTGGCCTGCCGTGGGCTTCAGCCCCGTTGCCGTGACGGTGGATGAACTGGGCGAAGCCTGGCGTGGCGGTCGCGTGCATCTGCCTCTGCACAGCAGCTGGAATGGCCGCAAAGTGGGCATGTGCGAGGCCGGCGAAGACATGGCCTTTCACTTCGGGCAATTGCTGGCCCATGCCGCACGGACCCGCACCCTGGCAGCGGGCTGCATCATCGCCAGCGGCGTGGTCAGCAATGCAGGGGAAACCAGCGGCAGAGGCAAGAACCAGCGTACCGAATGGCCGCGGGGCTACCACTGCATCGCAGAAAAACGCGCCATGGAGGCACAGCTCGGTGGTGCCGCGACCACCGGGTATCTGCAATTCGGTGACAACGTGCGCATTGAAATGAAAAGCAAGGACGGTCAGAGCATTTTTGGTGCGTTGGACCACACCGTGGTGTCGCCACAAGGCGATGGCAGCCACGCATAAGACCACCTGAAAAACTCACTGTCCGCGTCGTGCATGCGCGGGTGGGTGCTCCCTTTGGTATGGTGATGCACCATCTACATTCCTTGGAGAAAGCCCATGTCCCCTGTGTCGGCCTCTGGTTCTTTGCACCGCTTTTCCAATCCCTGGCGGGATACGCCCCAACGCTATGGCCGTATCAGCCGCTGGTTGCACTGGGGCATGGCGTTGCTGTTTGCCTGGCAGTTCGCGGGCATGATCGCCAAGGTCACATTGGGGCGCGACGCAGCATTGACAGGTGCTTTATCGGCAGCCCATTCCCACGTGGGGTTGCTGCTGCTGGTGCTGATCGTGCTGCGCGGCGTCTGGGGTTTGATGCAAATGGGTCAGCGTCCGCGCAATGGCGCAGGATTCTGGGGCGTAGCCGCCTGGCTGGGCCATGCCGGTTTGTATGTACTGATGCTGGTTGTGCCTGCGCTGGCCGCCCTGCGCATGCTGGGCAACAACCGGCCATTCAGCTGGTTCGGTGTCATTCCCTTGAACGATGGCAGTGGTGAAAAAGTCGAGTGGATGGTGGCGCCGGCCAGCGCGGCACACGGCCTGCTGGGCTGGATACTGCTGGCGCTGATTGCTGGCCATGTGGTCATGGTGCTGATCCACCGCTTTGTCTGGAAGGACGAAGTGATGCAGCGCATGCTGGGCCGTGCCCAGGATTGAGGTGGTGGCGGTCTGCCGGGATGGAGGCGGACAACCGGGCGCATGAAGCGCAGGCATGGGCCGCGAGGCGGCTCAGTCCAGCGCGCGCTGGCGGCGCATGGTCATGAACAGCACGGCCAGGCTGGCCACGGCGCCGATACCGCCCAGCACGGGGAAGACGGGGATGTCGAAAACCCGCAGATCCAGATCCCTCAGCGTGGGGCTGATGCCCAGAATGAAGGCACCGGCCACGATGGCCAGCGACAGACGCGTGGCCGAGCGCTCCATGGCCATGGACACGCGGTGCAGATGGCGCACTTCCATGTCCACGCCCACCCGGCCTTGCTTGAGGCGATACAGCAGCAGGCGCAGCGTCTTGGGCGCATCGGCAGTCATCTCGAACATCTGTGCCGCCGCCGCCCGCTTTTCCCGCAGCAGACGTTTGGGCGCAAAACGGGCCTGCATCTGCGCACGCACCAGGGGCCGCGCTGTGGTGACCACGTCAAATTCCGGGTCCAGCTGCAGCAGTACACGGTCGGCGGTGATCAGTGCCTTGAACAGCAAGGCCATGTCGGATGGCATGGCGATTCGCGCTTCCCGTGCCAGGTCCATGAACTCCTTGATCGACTCGCCCAGGCGTAGCGGCCCGTTGTCCACGCGTGCGATATAGCGCTCCACGGCGGATTCCATCAGCGCGATTTCCACGCGGGTATCGCCAGTCCATTCCAGCAGCACCATGACGAGCCCGTCGGCATCGCCCTCGACCATGGCGCGCAGCAGCATCAGAAACTGGTCACGGCGGTGCGGTGACAGGTTGCCGACCAGTCCAAAATCAATGAAACCGACGCGATTGCCTTCCAGGGCGAACACATTGCCGGGATGCGGATCGGCATGGAAAAGACCATCGCGCAGCATCATCTGCAAAAACGCCTGGGCGCCGCGTTGTGCCAGCAAGGGACCGTGAAAGCGTGCGTCCTGCGCCGCCACGTTGGCAGGCACGCCATCCAGCCAGTCCTGCACCAGCAGCTCGGGTGTGCTGAGTTCCCAGACGATGCGCGGAATGACGATCTCGGGCTGCTGCACGAAGGCATCGGCCATCAGCTCGTTGTTGCGCCCTTCGATGGTGAAGTCCAGCTCCTCCTGCAAGGCATCGCCAACCTGGCGGGCGACATCCAGCGGACGGTAACGTTCCAGGTGCGGAAAACGGTCCTCCACCAGCGCCGCCACGTGGCGCAGCAAGCGCGCATCGGCTTCCAGTCCGGCGCGAATGCCGGGGCGCTGCACCTTGACCACCACTTCGCGCAAGCTGCCATCGGGGCGCTGCAGCTGGGCGCGGTAGACCTGGGCGATGGATGCCGCAGCCAGCGGTGTCGTATCAAAGCGCGTGAAGACCTGGGCAATGGGCCGGCCCAGCTGTGTCTCGATATGGGGCTGCATCAGCTCCCACGGCAGTGGGGCGGCCTGGTTGTGCAATTGCTCCAGCGCCTGGGTCCATTCGGGTGGCAGCAGGTCGGAGCGCGTGGCCATGATCTGACCGAGTTTGATGAAGGTGGGCCCCAGCGTTTCAATGGCCATGCGCACGCGCACGGGACGGCTGAGCTGGGCCACGGGATGGTCGGCGCGCTGGTTGGCGGCGCGGTGTTCGCTGGCGGTGCGCCATTGGGCCCAGCGGGACAGGCCCAGCGTCTGCACCACGTCTGCCAAGCCAAAACGCAACAGGGTGCCCACGATTTCTTGCAAGCGGGCACGATCACGAACGGCAACAACAGCGGTGTGCAACATGGGCATGGCGTCTCCAGACAGGAACGCCACAGCATAAACCCAAGCTCGCAGACTGCAGGTCAGTCAATGGCTTATCAAAAAATAGAGCTGCCAGCGCTTGTATTTTCTGAATTTCAGATTGTTTTGTATCTGAAAACCAGGATGGACAAGCGCAAGCAGCTCTCTTCTTTTTGGGTGGTTGCGTCAGAATTCCAGGCAGATCTTGCCAAAGTGCTGTGCGCTTTGCTGGTGACGGAAGGCCTGCGCCAACTCCGGCAGCGTGTAGCGGCTGTCGATCACTGGCTTCCAGTGGAACTGCTCCAGCGCCCGCACCATGTCTTGTTGCTGCTCGCGGCTGCCCACGATCAGGCCTTTGAGGCTGATCTGCTTGGACATCATCTCGGCAGTGGGCACGCTGCCTGCAAAGCCGGTGAGCACGCCGATCAATGCAATATGCCCGCCCACGGCGCAGGCGCGGATGGACTGGGGCAGGGTTCCGGGGCCGCCGACTTCGACCACGATGTCTGCGCCGCGGCCGTCTGTGGCGGCCAGTACGGCATTGCCCCATTCCGGCGTTTGTGCGTAGTTGATCACCAGGTCTGCCCCCATGGCCTGCAGGCGCCGCGCCTTGTCGGCGCTGGAAGTGGTGGCGATCACGCGGGCGCCCATGCTCTTGGCCATTTGCAGCGCAAAAATGGAAACGCCGCCGGTACCCAGCACCAGCACCGTCTGACCGGCCTGCAGCCGCCCATCCACGACCAAGGCTCGCCAGGCGGTCAGGCCGGCCGTGGTCAATGTGGCGGCCTCGGCATGGCTGTAGCCCTTGGGTGCATGCGTGAACGCGGTGGCTGGCAGGGTGACCATTTCGCGCGCGAAACCGTCGCAGCCATCGCCGGGCACCAGATGGAAATCACTGGGCACCTGACGGCCAGACAGCCACTGGGGAAAGAAGGTGGAGACCACGCGGTCGCCTTCTGCAAACTCGCACACACCTGCGCCTACCGCCGTGACCACTCCGGCGCCATCGGCCATGGGAATGCGTCCGTCGGCCGCGGCGTTGGGCCGCGTGACCACCAGAAGGTCGTGATAGTTCAGGGAGCTGGCATGAATGCGCACCTGGATTTCACCGGCCTGCGGTGCTGCCGCGCTGGGCAAGGTGGTGAGGTGCAGATGGTCGAGCCCGCCGGGGGCCTGGAGTTGGATGGCTTGCATAAGGGCTCAGTGTAATGAGGTGGAGGGACAGACGCGGCCAGCGCAGGTGTGGGGAAATGTGCGTTTTCGCCATGGGCCGTATCTGGCATGGTGGCGTTTGCCCCCCCCTGCTGATGTAAGCCGTCGCTCACTGGCTATCCTTTTTTCTGCCTGCTGATAGCCGACTGTCGGATTTTTTGCCGTTCCTCGGGGATGTTCGGCATAAACCCTGTGTGTGAAGCATTGCCAATGCACCAAAGATGTACTTCTGGCTTGGCCAGGCAACCAACAACAGGAGACAAGGTAGATGACACAGCAGACCCCCAAAACCGGCCGCCGTAACCTACTGAAGGGTGCTGCGGTTGCCGCAACGACGATGTCGGTGCCAATGATCAGTACTGCGCAAACCACCACCTGGCGGTTTCAGAGTACCTGGCCGGCCAAGGACATCTTTCACGAGTTCGCCCAGGACTTCGCCAAGAAAGTCAATGACATGGCGGGCAACCGCCTCAAGATCGAAGTGCTGCCCGCCGGTGCTGTGGTGCCCGCCTTCCAGCTGCTGGATGCGGTATCCAATGGCACGCTGGACGGCGGCCATGGCGTGATTGCCTACTGGTACGGCAAAAGCCCTGCCGTGGCGCTGTGGGGCTCGGGCCCGGCCTTCGGCATGGATGGCAACATGCTGCTGGCCTGGCACAACTATGGCGGCGGCAAAGAGTTGCTGGTGGAGATCTACAAGGGCCTGAACATGAATGTGGAGTCCAAGCTCTACGGCCCCATGCCCACCCAGCCGCTGGGATGGTTCAAGAAGCCCGTCGCCAAGGTCGAAGACATGAAGGGGCTGAAGTTCCGTACCGTCGGTCTGGCCGTGGATGTGTTCACCGAGATGGGCGTGGCCGTCAACCCGCTGCCCGGTGGAGAAATCGTGCCTGCGCTGGACCGTGGCCTGCTGGATGCCGCAGAGTTCAACAATGCCTCCAGTGACCGCGTGCTGGGCTTTCCGGACGTGGCCAAGAACTGCATGTTGCAAAGCTTTCACCAGTCCAGCGAGCAGTTCGAAGTGCTGTTCAACAAGACCAAGTTCGATGCGCTGCCGCAGGAACTCAAGGCCATCGTCGACTACGCGGCCCAGGCGGCCAGCGCGGACATGAGCTGGAAAGCTGCCGACCGCTATGCCAAGGACTATGCAGAAATGCAAAGCCAGCAGGGCGTGAAGTTCTACAAGACGCCCGATGCCATCCTGCGTGCCCAACTGCAGGCCTGGGACAAGGTCACCACCAAGAAGGCGGCCGAAGACCCGATGTTCAAAAAGGTGATGGATTCCATGCGTGCGTTTGCCCAGCGCAGCGGACGCTGGAAAAACGACACCGACATCGACTTCAAGATGGCCTGGAACCACTACTTCGGCCAGCGTCGTCAACAAAGTTGAGTCAGGGCTGAACCAGCTTCAGCAGCATGGAGCAAGGGCTGGGCGCAGGCTGCAGCCCTTCTCCACCTTTCTCTTGGGTTCGCGCGTTTGGGATGGCACCACATGCAAAAGCTGTTGTTCGGCGTCGATGCCATATCGACCTGGATTGGGAAGTTGGCAGCCTGGGCTGCTGTGGGTTTAACGCTGTTGATCAGCTGGGAAGTGTTTTCGCGCTATGTCATGAACACACCGCACGCCTGGGTGCTGGATGTGCAAATCATGCTGTACGGCACGTTGTTCATGCTGGCCGGTGCCTATACCCTGGCCAAAAACGGCCATGTCCGCGGTGATGTGCTCTACGGGTTCTTTTCCCCGCGTGCGCAGGCGAGTGTGGACCTGGTGCTGTACATCGTGTTTTTCTTGCCGGGCGTGCTGGCCATGACCTGGGCGGGCTGGAATTACGCCCAGGAGTCACTGGCCATCCGGGAGCAGACCTTCTCTGCCCACCCCTTGCCGCTGTACCCCTTCAAGTTCGTGATTCCCATTGCCGGCTTTGCCTTGCTGCTGCAAGGGCTGGCCGAGATTGTCCGTTGTGTGCTGTGTCTCAAGAACGGGGCATGGCCACGGCGCGGCGATGACGTGGAGGAGGTGGATGTCGAGAAGCTCAAGGCCATGGTGGGCGTCGAGTCCGGGCGGGAGCAGGCAGTGGCGGTACAACAGCAGGAGCGACGTTCATGAAGCTGCGCAAGGAATTGTGGTTCGGTTTTTCCATCATGGCGCTGGTGGTGGGCAGCGCTGCTTGGCTGCTGCTCAGCGTGGATCAGATCACCAATGGCCATCTGGGATTGCTCATGCTGTCGCTGGTGGTGGTGGCCATCATGCTGGGCTTTCCCACGGCTTTCACCCTCATGGGCATGGGCATGATTTTTACGTGGTTCGCCTATGACCACGATATCCAGCGAACGCTCAATTTGATGGTGCAGGCGGCCTACAAAAGCATGGCCAATGATGTGCTGATTGCCATCCCGCTGTTTGTGTTCATGGGCTATTTAGTGGAGCGCGCCAGCTTGATTGAGCAGCTCTTCAAAAGCATGCATCTGGCCATGGCACGCATCCCCGGCTCGCTGGCGGTGGCCACACTGGCCACGTGCACCATTTTTGCCACGGCCACCGGCATTGTCGGAGCGGTGGTGACCCTCATGGGCCTGCTGGCCCTGCCCGCCATGCTGCGCGCAGGTTACAGCACGCCACTGGCCGCTGGTGCCATCACGGCCGGGGGCTGCCTGGGCATCTTGCTGCCGCCATCCGTGCTGCTGATTCTGTATGGGGCAACGGCAGGAGTATCAGTGGTGCAGCTGTATGCCGGTGCCTTTTTCCCCGGTCTGATGCTGGCCTGTTTGTATTTCGGCTATGTGGTGCTTGTGGCCAAGCTCAAACCGCAGTGGGCACCACCCCTGCCCGCTTCGGAGCGCCATGTCGATCTGCCTGCCCCCACGCTGGCGCTGCCTGCGGTGCAGCGTGACTACGCGCCGCGGCGCCTGCTGCAGGCACTGAAAGGACGGCGCAATGCCAGCGTCTCACTGCGCTTTATCCTGGGACAGCTGGCGCTGGTGCTGATGCCCGGCGTGCTGTTCGTGGCGTTTGCGTCCTACACCTGGCAGGCCGTGACCACGGTGCCACCAGAAGAGGTCTACGCCATTCAACCCATTGGATTTGGTGACAACACAGAAGAAGAGGCACCGCTGTACGAGTCCACGCTGTCCGTGCCTGGTAGCGAGGAAGCGGAAGACGGGGAGGCGCCTCTGGTTGCCCTGGGTGAGGAGCCGCAAGCGCTGGGCAGCGGGGATGCTGCCGCAGTGGCAGAGCCACCCGGCGCGGCAGAAGTCCTGAGTGATGAAGCACCACAGGCCACCAAGCAACCGGCACCTACCTGGTGGTGGGTGATGTTCAGCCTGTTCGGTGCTGCCACGGTCCTGTTCTATCTGTTTCTCAGCTTTGCACGGCTGGAAATCTTCAAGATGCTGCTGAGCTCGTTCTTTCCCCTGCTGGTGCTGATTTTGGCCGTGCTGGGTTCGATCGTGTTCGGGTTGTGCACACCGACGGAAGCGGCAGCCCTGGGCGCGTTGGGCGGTTTTCTGCTGGCGGCAGCCTACAGGCGGTTGACGTTCTCCGTGGTCAAGGAATCGGTTTTTCTGACCGCCAAGACTTCGGCCATGGTGTGCTGGCTGTTCGTGGGTGCGGCCATTTTCTCCGCCGCCTTTGCGCTGCTGGGCGGACAGGAATTGATTGAGCGCTGGGTGCTGTCCATGAACCTGTCCAAGGTGGAGTTCATGATCCTGGCGCAGATCGTGATTTTCCTGTTGGGCTGGCCGCTGGAATGGACAGAGATCATCGTGATCTTCATGCCGATCTTCATCCCCTTGCTCAGCCACTTCGGGGTGGATCCGCTGTTCTTCGGTTTGCTGGTGGCACTGAACCTGCAGACGGCCTTTCTTTCGCCACCGGTGGCCATGTCGGCGTTCTATCTCAAGGGTGTGGCGCCATCGCATGTGACACTGAATCAGATATTTTTGGGCATGATCCCGTTCATGGGCATCCAGCTGCTGGCCATTGTGCTGCTGTACATGTGGCCGCAGATCGGCATGTGGCTGCCGGAGTTGCTGTATCGATAGACACTGGAGACGGAGAACCGCGCAATGACGCAAGTGAACGCAAAGACCTATACCCCCATTGCTTCCCAGAAGGTGGCCTTTCTGGGGCTGGGCGTGATGGGCTACCCCATGGCCGCGCACCTGGCCTTGGCCGGGCATGTGGTGACCGTGTACAACCGCAGCCCTGCCAAAGCCGAGCAATGGATGCAAAACTTCGGCAGTGCCGGGGCGGGTGGGCACGCCCGTGCATCAACGCCGCGTGAGGCCGCCGAGCAGGCTGATCTGGTGTTTTGCTGCGTGGGTAATGACGAGGATTTGCGAGCTGTGGTGCTGGGCCCGGTCAATGCGCAGGGCGAGCGTGAGAGCACGGGTGCCCTGGCGGGCATGCGCGCAGGTACGCTGTTTGTCGATCACACCACCGCGTCCGCCCAGGTGGCACGCGAGCTGCATGCATTGGCTCAGACACAAGGCGTGGACTTTGTCGATGCGCCGGTTTCCGGTGGGCAGGCCGGCGCACAGAATGGGGCCTTGACGGTGATGTGTGGCGGTAGCGCCGAAGCCGTGGCGCGCGCAGAGCCAGTCGTGGCGGCCTATGCCAAGGGCTTTGCCCGCCTGGGGGAGAGCGGTGCAGGGCAGCTGGCCAAAATGGTCAACCAGATCTGCATCGCCGGCTTGGTGCAAGGGTTGTCCGAAGCCGTGGCGTTTGGCCAGCATGCGGGCCTGGATATGGCCCAGGTGCTGGATGTGATTGGCAAGGGCGCTGCCCAGAGCTGGCAGATGGACAACCGCGGCAAGACCATGGTCGCGGGGCAATTCGATTTCGGTTTCGCCGTGGACTGGATGCGCAAGGACCTGGGGCTGGTGCTTGACGAAGCCAAGCGCAATGGCGCGCGCCTGCCTGTAACGGCCCTGGTGGATCAGTTCTATGCCGACGTGCAGCGCCTGGGTGGAGGGCGCTGGGACACATCCAGCCTGATTCAGCGGCTGCGGTGATGGCCGCGGTCCCTGGTGGCAGGCAAGGCATGTGCAAAGGCTGCTGCGCCCATCAAAACTAAACCAGGGCGGGTGGTGCCTCTTCGGCTTCGGGCGCTCTGACCACCTGTACCGCGCAGTCATAAAACGTGGGTGCCCGGCCAATGTCGGTCAGACGCTGGTGGGTCAGTTCGTTGACATTGGTGCCATTCAGTCCGTCTTTGCGCCACCAGATGCCCAGTCCCACCACCACGCCCTGGCGGGCACGGCCATTGACGCTGGCGTGGCAGACATGCTCGCCGCGGTCGTTGAACACGCGCACCACATCACCATCGGCAATGCCCCGGGCGGCAGCGTCCACAGGGTGCATTTCCAAGCTGGGACGCGTTTCCAGCCGCCGCAGCGTGCTGACATTCGCAAAGGTGGAATTCATGAAGTTGCGCGCCGGTGGCGAGATCATGGCCAGTGGGTGCCGGGCCGAGGGCACTTCATAGTTGGGCAGGTAGTCCGGTACCGGATTGACGTCCAGCTTTTCCAGAGCGCTGCTGTAGAACTCGCACTTGCCCGAAGGTGTGAGGAAGCCCCCTTGTGCAAACGGGGCGTCCGGCAGGGCCTGTTGAACAAAACCGTGCTGCAGCAGCGTATGGAAGTCGACCGAGCTGCCCTCCATGGCCTGGCGGCACAGATCTTCATCGCTGTCGTGGAAATGTGGTGCGGCAAATGCAGGGTCCAGGCGTGCCATGTGTGCAGCCAGATCACGGAAGATCTGCGCATTGCTTCTGGCCTGGCCCAGCGGCGCAATCGCAGGCTGGTTCAGCAGGACGTCGGTGTGTCCGTAGGTGGTGTGAATGTCCCAGTGCTCCAGCTGCGTGGTGGCGGGCAGCACGTAGTCGGCATGGTCGGCGGTATCGGTGCGAAAGTGCTCCAGTACCACGGTGAACAAATCCTCGCGCGCAAAACCGCGTGCCACTTTGGCGGACTCGGGTGCCACGGCGACAGGATTGCTGTTGTAGACCACGATCGCCTGGACGGGGGCGGTGGTATCCAGCAAGGCATCACCGATCGTGCTCATGTTGATGGTGCGCGGACGGCGCTCCCCCAGCAGCTGGGGCAGCTGCAGGTGCGCACGGTTGGCGGG
>JAEYRT010000101.1 GCA_023435325.1 Pseudomonadota bacterium
GCTTCTCTTTTTAAAATCGCTCATGGCGGCAAGGTGATGAACATGCAACTGCAAGACATTCTTTACTCGCAAGGTTTTGGTATTCGCCGCGTGTGCTCGGGTCTTGTACAGCAGGGGTGGGTAGAAGTCTATGAAGACGGCGCTGAACAGCCTGTGCGTGTGACGGATTCGACGGCCGAGTACGAGCCAGAAGGTCTGCGCTTTCGTGTCCAGGGAGTGGACTGGGAATATCACGAAAAAGGGTATGCCATCCTTTACAAGCCTGCGGGCACGGAGTGTTCGCAAAAGCCATCGGCCTATCCCAGTATTTACACCTTGCTGCCAGCGCCGCTGCGTCAGCGCCCGAACAAGGGGGCGGTGCAGGGCTTGCAGGCGGTCGGCCGTCTGGACCAGGACACCACCGGATTTCTGCTGCTCAGCGATGATGGGCAGTTTATCCACCGCATGAGCTCGCCCAAAAAGCATGTGCCCAAGGTCTACCGTGTGACGGCCAAGCACCCAGTCACGCAGGCCATGGTGGATAAGCTGTTGGCCGGGGTGGTGCTTGATGATGATCCCAAGCCTGTCAAGGCTGCTGCATGCGAGCTCGTGTCTGAGCATGTGCTGGATCTGACGTTGACCGAAGGCAAGTACCACCAGGTCAAGCGCATGTTGGCCGCTGTGGGCAACCGCGTGGAGGGGTTGCATCGCTGGAAGATTGGCGGGCTGGAGCTGCCCGCGGATATGAAGCCTGGTGAATGGCGTTGGCTGAAGCCGCAAGACCTGGCGCTGCTGCGCTGAACGCTGCCATTTTTGTCACAAGAGCCAGGGCCTTGTCATGGGGCCCTGGCTTTGTTGCAGCTGAGCCGCTGTGATGGCTCAAACAGAGGCGGTCAGCGCCTGGTGCATTTCAAATATCAACCCGTGCCGCAAGGCGCCTTGGGCGATGCGCATGTGGTCTAGGCGCAGGAGGTCGAACACGGCACACATGATGCTCACACCTCCGCCGATGACTGGGCGCAACTCTTCACGCAAGCCCTGCAATGGCAGGCGGTGGATGTGGCCTGCCTGAATCAATTGGGATTTGAGCTGGAACAGCCCGGCACGGGAAATTTCTCCTGGCGGCTGCCCCATCTGGTGCAGGGCTCTGCTGATGGCTCCTGCCGTTCCTGACGCGCCCAGTACCTGCTCCCATGCATGGCCCTGCAAGGGCTGCAGATGTTGTTGCAGCAAGGCCTGGGCTGCAATGTCTGCTGCGTGAAAGCGCTCCGCGCCCAGACTGCCATCACTGAAAAAACGCTGTGCCCACGCCACGCTGCCGATGGGGCAGGAAATGGCGACTTTGAGCCCATGGCCCTGGCCAATGCAGATCTCGGTGGAGCGGCCGCCGATGTCGATGACCAGCCGGTGCTCTCCGTGGTCGGGCAGCATGCTGGCAACACCCTGGTAGATGAGTGCGGCTTCACATTCACCCGAGATGAGCTGCACGGGGCGGCCCACAATGGCACTGGCTTGAGACAGGAATGCATCGCGGTTATGTGCTTCGCGCAAGGTTTGCGTGGCAACGACGCGGCGCTGTTGCGCAGGGATATGCCCGATCAGGTCCGCATAGCGGCGCAGGCACTCCAGACCACGCTGGAGCGCGGAGGCTTCCAGATGCCCGTTGGCGTCAAGAGCGCCGCCGAGGCGCACGGTTTCCTTGCGCTGCAGCTCCACCTGCAGTTTGCCGTTCGTGACCCGGCCCACGAGCAGCAAGATGCTATTGGAGCCAATGTCGATGGCGGCAAGAAGAGGAGCTTTCATGGCAGGCAGAAAAATACACAGCCTGCCAGATTACCATTTTGGCGCCCGATCTCAGACCATCCCTGTGCTTGCCTGCATTTGGTGTGAACGAAACGGTCACTCTTCTGTCATGGTTTCGTCACAAATCTTGAAGATACTGATAACGCACTGCAACAGAGTTTCCATGGATCCCAAGACAGAACCCCCGTTTTTATCCCTGCCGTCTTTCATGCCTGCGCCAACGCAGGCAGTGCAGCGTGTGCCCCAAGTCGTTG
Organism: Pseudomonadota bacterium; assembly: GCA_023435325.1. Taxonomy (GTDB): domain Bacteria; phylum Pseudomonadota; class Gammaproteobacteria; order Burkholderiales; family Burkholderiaceae_C; genus Comamonas. The sequence goes on from JAEYRT010000101.1 coordinate 2,037, forward strand.
CAGGCGTGCACGAGGCAGATCAGGGACAAGCACCCAAGACCGATTTGCAACTGCTGCCGCGCGATCATTGCATTCTGGCGTTCAACGAGCGCGTGATGTCATGGGCGCGTCGTGAAGATGTGCCGCTGCTGGAGCGCTTGCGGTATCTGAGCATTGTTTCGTCCAACCTCGACGAGTTCTTTGAAGTGCGTTCGGCTCCGCATATCGCGGCAGTGAAGGCAGAGGCGCAAGGCGTCTACAACATGGACGATGGTCTGGCGCTGTTGCAAAAGGCGCAGGACTTGGTGGCCCGCCAGTATGCGCTGTACAACGACTCGCTGCTGCCTGCCTTTGAGGCGGCAGGCATTCGCATTGTGACGCACCGGGTGCGCACGGCAGCGCAGCGCAATTGGGTGCACAGGCACTTCCAGAACGCAGTCAAACCGCTGTTGGTACCGGTAGCCCTGGACCCGGCCCATCCATTCCCGCAGGTTGCCAACAAGTCGTTGAACATGGTGGTGCGCCTGAAGGGAGGGGATGCCTTTGGCAGAGCGAACGAGGTGGCAATCGTGAAATTGCCCCGGGTGCTGCCGCGCCTGATGGAGCTGCCGCGCAGCCTCTGTGGCAAGCAGCGCTTGTTCGTGAGCCTGTCCAGCATGGTGCGTGCGCACATTTCGGAATTGTTCGATGGCCGCGAGGTGGTGGAAGCCGTGCAGTTTCGCGTCACACGCAATACCGAGTTGTTGGTGGAAGAGGATGAGGTGGACGATTTGCGCACGGCGCTGCGCGAAGAGCTGGCTTATCGCCAGTTCGGTCAGGCCGTGCGTCTGGAGGTCACCAGCCATTGCTCGGAATTTCTGGCACAGACCCTGTTGCAGGAATTCGGTCTGCCGGAGCAGGCGCTGTTCCGTGTGCCGGGGCCGGTGAATCTGGTGCGCCTGGCGGAGCTGATTGACCTGGTGAATGAGCCCAGCATGCTGTTCCAGCCCTGGCAGGCCAGCTGGCCACGCCAGCTCAAGCCTGCGGCCAAGGTGATGGCGCAAATGCGCAGGAAGGATGTGCTGATCCACCAGCCTTTTGAGCAGTTCGATGCCGTGCTGGAGCTGCTGCGCGAAGCCGTGCATGACCCGGCGGTGGTGGCGATCAAGCAGACCATTTACCGCACGGGCGCCAAGTCCGAGCTGATTGCGTTGCTCACGCAGGCCGTGCGCCTGGGCAAAGAGGTGATGGCGGTGGTGGAGCTCAAGGCCCGCTTTGATGAAGAGGCCAACATCAACTGGGCCGATGCGCTGGAAGCCGTTGGCGCACAGGTGGTGTATGGCGTGGTGGGCCTCAAGACCCACGCCAAGATGCTGCTGATCACGCGCCGCGAGGGGCGGGGACTGCGCCGCTATGGCCACTTGTCCACGGGCAATTACAACCCCAAGACTGCGCGCCTGTACACGGATTTGAGCTATCTGACCTGCGACCCCGTGCTTACGGCCGACATGGATGCCGTGTTCCGGCATCTGGCCAGCCCGAATGTGGTGCCACGGCTGCAAAAGCTGGTGATGGCCCCCTTCGCCTTGCAGCAGACCATGTTGTCGCATCTGGCATCGTGCAAGCAGGCCGCCCTCAAGGGGGAATATGCGCGGGTGGTGATCAAGAGCAATGCCATGACCGATGAAGACCTGATTCACGCCTTGGTGGATGCAGGACAGGCTGGCGTGCAGATCGATCTGATTGTGCGGGGTGCGTGCATGCTGCCTCCGCAGGTGCCGGGGGTGACGGACAATATTCGCGTGCGCTCCATCATCGGTCGCTTCCTGGAGCATTCTCGCGTGTTCTACTTTGCCTGGGGCGGGGCGCAGGAGCACTTGTACCTGTCCAGCGCGGACTGGATGCGCCGCAACATGACGCGTCGGGTGGAGCTGGCCTGGCCTGTGGAGCAGCCTGAGCTGCGCCAGCGCGTGATCGATGAATGTCTGGTGGCCTATCTGCATGATGACCGCGATGGATGGACCCAGCAGCCCGACGGTACTTATACAGCTGCGCCGCGTCCTGTGGATGGCAATGGCGCGCAGAACGCCCTGATGCATTGCTACGGCGCCTGAGCGGTTGACAAAGCACCATCCTGGCAAAAAACGGATGCATGCAGCATCCGTTTTTTATGGCCAAATTCATCAGAGTAAATCGAAAAAGAGAGCTGCTTGCGCTTTTGGGATAAGCATTTCAGATATTTTTCTATCTGAAAACGTTTACCAGTAAGCGAAAGCAGCTCTCTTTTTGTTTAATCCAATTGCAGCACCAACTCCCAATCGGACTTGCCGATGGCTTCGGTTTCTTCGCGCAGCAACTGCGTACTCAGCGGAAAGCGCTGCGCCCAGCCTGCAGGCATCTGCAGCAGCAATTGCTTGTCACGGCGCTGCAACTGCACGCCTTGCAATTCAGGAGCGCGGCGGTTGCTGCACAGCACGGCAGCCAGGCGCAGGCACAGCAGCTGCTCGGCATTGGACGGCAGATGCATGAAGGCTTCCATTTTCTTGAGCTTGCCACGGTGGCCCAGCACGAGGTTCTGCAGGTGTGCCAGTTCGGCAGGCGTGAAGCCTGGCGCATTGCATTGCTCCAGGATGTAGGCGCTGTGACGGTGGTAGTTGCTGCGCGAGATGCGGCAGCCAATTTCATGCAGCAGGCCGGCCCAGGCCAGGGCTGCAGGTGCCGTGCTGGTTTCCGGGTGCAGCTGCAGCCACAGTTGCTGGGCAGTTTCGGCCACGTGGCGGGCGTGGATCTGGTTGACGCCAAAACGCTGCATCAGGCCGAGGACACTGGCGGTGTGGATGTCACCCATGCTGTCATCGTCCACCAGACCGTAGAGCACGCCCAGACGCAATGCGCCCTGGGCCACTTCCATGTGCTCCAGGTCCAGCAGATCGAAGATGGCGCGCAGCACGCTCAAGCCACCGGCCACAACGGGGCGGCGGTCTTCTTTCAGGCCGTCGAGCTTGACGCGATCAATGTGCCCGAAACGCAGCAGCTGTTGCTGCAGCCAGTCCAGGCCCGCGCGGGTGATGACCCCTTGGCCCTGACCATTGGCAGCAAGGGTGTCACCCACGGCATTGGCTGTACCGGCCGAGGCATAGGCCACTTCCCAGCTGCCAGGGCGGAAGGTGTCCAGCGCTTCATCCAGCACTGCGCGTGCGGCGATTTCTGCTGTTTTGAAGGCATCCGGTGTGAGATCACCCTGCGGGAAATAGCGCGATGTCCATGCCACGCTGCCAATGCGGTAGGAGGCCACCGATTGCGTCGCCGCGCCCTGGCCCAATAC